>CAJANQ010000058.1 GCA_903941145.1 uncultured Actinomycetes bacterium | reverse complement strand
ACGCCGGTGCGCTGGTCGGCGGCATCGCCGCGGTCGTCGGCCGTTGGGGAGCGCTCGTGGTCATGCTGCTGCTCGGCGTCCTCGCCGCCAGCCTTCTGACCGGACGGTCCGTGAAGCAGCTCGGCGCTACTGCGGCCGCCGGTGCCAAGCCGGTCGCCAAGGGCGCCGGCAGCTGGCTCTCCACGCTCTTCCGTGTCTCGGGCACCGAAGCGTCCGAGGACGCACCGGCCACCGACGACCACCCGGTCCAGGACCCCGAGCAGCCGTTCGTCGACCAGTCCGCCCCGCAGCTGTTCGACCAGGACGAGGGCGCCAAGGCCGAGAAGCCCAAGCGGCAGCGCAAGCCCAAGGCCACCCCGGTCCCGGTGGCCGAGGAGCAGCTCGCCGAGCCCGGCGACGACCCCCTCCGTCTGGACCTGGGCCCGGCCGCCGCGCCCACTGCGTGGCGCCTGCCCCCGGCCAAGTTCCTGCCGCTGTCCCAGCGCCAGAAGATCGACACTGCAGCGGCCCAGGAGCGCGGCAGGCGCCTCGAGGCCACCCTGCACGACCACGGCGTGGACACCACGCTCGTGGGCATGGTGGTCGGCCCGACCGTCACCCGCTACGAGCTCGAGCTCGGCACCGGCGTGAAGGTGGCCAAGCTCACCAACCTCAACAAGGACATCGCCCTGGAGATGGCGACGCCGGACGTGCGCATCCTGTCGCCCATCCCGGGCCGTCGTGCCATCGGCGTCGAGGTCCCCAACGAGTCGCGACAGAACGTCATGCTCGGCGACATCCTGGCCTCGCCCGAGGCCAAGGCGGCCCACCACCCGCTCGAGGTCGGCGTCGGCCGCGACATCGAGGGCAAGGCCGTGCTGGCCAACCTGGCCAAGATGCCCCACGTGCTCATCGCCGGCCAGACCGGTGCGGGCAAGTCGTCGGCCATCAACTCCATCATCACCTCGGTCCTCATGCGGTCCACGCCCGACCAGGTCCGCATGATCCTGATCGACCCCAAGCGCGTCGAGCTCACGCAGTACAACCGGATTCCGCACCTGCTCACCCAGGTGGTGGCCAACCCCAAGAAGGCCGCCAACGCCCTCAACTGGGCGGTCAAGGAGATGGAGCGCCGGTACGACCTGCTGTCGCGGGTCGGCTTCCGCGACATGACCGGCTACAACGCCGCGTTCGACTCGGGCGAGCTGCAGGACCGGGCCCAGGAGGGCGAGAACCTCGAGCGGCTGCCCTTCATCCTGATCGTCGTCGACGAGCTCGCCGACCTCATGATGGTCGCGGCGCGCGACGTCGAGGACGCCATCTGCCGCATCGCCCAGATGGCCCGTGCGGTGGGCATCCACCTGGTCATCGCCACGCAGCGGCCGTCGGTCAACGTCATCACTGGCCTCATCAAGGCCAATGTGCCCGCCCGTGTGGCGTTCCGCGTGTCGTCGGCCACCGACTCCCGCGTCGTCCTCGACGAGGTCGGCGCCGAGCGGCTCGTCGGCCGGGGCGACATGCTCCTCAAGTCCGGCGACTCCGCGAGCGGCAACCGCATCCAGGGCGCCTGGGTGGAGGAGAAGGAAGTCTCCGACATCGTCGGCTACTGGCGGCGCCAGGCCCCCGACGTCGAGCAGTACTACGTCGAGGGTGTCGACTCCGACGGCGGCGCCAACTCGTCCGACACGAGCGGCGGCAGCATGGCCGGCGGCGGCAACGGCGACGACGACGAGCTCATGGCCCAGGCCATCGAGATCGTCGTGCGGTCCGGCCTCGGCTCCACGTCCATGCTGCAGCGCAAGCTCAAGGTCGGGTTCACCCGCGCCGGCCGCCTCATGGACCTCATGGAGCAGCGCGGCGT
>CAJANQ010000057.1 GCA_903941145.1 uncultured Actinomycetes bacterium | reverse complement strand
TCATGACGCACCTCCTGCGCGCAGCTCGGCCACCTTGGCCTGGTAGCCGTCCTCGTCGAGGTCCAGGAACTCGGCACGGAACTCGTCCCAGGCCTCGTCGCTCTTGGCCGTGGCGGCGTAGCGCTTCTGGAACGCCTCGTCGCGGCCGTAGTCCGGAGGGCACTCGGTGAAGTGGGCGCCGTTGGGCGTGTGGACCACGCCGGTGACGTCGAGCCGCGAGATACGCAGGTGGGTGACACCGCACTCCGCCATCAGGTCCTCGGTGGCAACGACCTGCTCGCAGGTCACGAACGACTTCTCGGCGGCCCGGACGAACAGGTCGTCCATGAACGGGTCCTCGCCGAGCCACGCGGCGTTGCCGGAGACGTCGGCCCGGTGCTGGTGCACGAACGCGGCGTCCAGGTGGAGGGCGGGGACCGCCATGAGCTCCTCAAACTCCTCGGTGCCGTCGGGCAGCACCGTGGCGTAGGGCGAGCGCACGGTCTGCAGCTCGGGCATGACGACCGGGACGTCGGAGCCCAGGCCGGCACGGGTGGGCAGGAACGGCACCCGCCAGGCTGCGGCCTGCAGGCCGAGGAGCAGCATGCCCTCGTCGAGCTCCATCGCCTCGACCGTCCCGTTCTGGCGGGCGGCCTGGTAGTGCGGCTCGAGCGGGATCGAGTCGAGCGACACGAACCCCGAGACGATCTTGCGGGCCTTGCCGGCCCGGCAGAGCAGCCCGACGTCGGGGCCGCCGTAGGTGACCACCGTCAGGTCGGTGAGGTCCGACCGGAGGATGGCGCGCACGATGGCCATGGGCTTGCGACGGCTGCCCCAGCCGCCGATGCCGATCGTCATGCCGGAGCGCAGCTCGCCCACGGCCTCGTCGATCGTGCAGGTCTTGTCAGGTCCTGGCACCTGCTCCTCCGTCCTGTGTTCGTGGCGCCCCTGCGGGACGCACACGCTGGTGAACTCGGCCAACCCGGGGTCCCGTGCCGGGACCCGCCGTGGCGCGCCCGGTACCGTACCCCCTGCCGCACCGGAGCCCTCTGGTCGGCAGGACAGAGGACGGAACCAATGGGCGCTGCTCAAACCACCACCAAGATGCTTGCGACGGCGCTGCTGGTCGCCGGCCTGACCTTCTCGGCCGCGGCCTGCGGCAGTAAGGACGAGGCCGCGACGACCACCACGGCCAAGTCCGGCTCGTCGACGACGGAGCCGCTGGCGACCACCACCACGCTGGACGACTCGGCGTACGACAAGTTCGCCACCTCCATGGCCGCGAAGATCAAGGCGGCCGGCACCGACCAGTGCAAGATCGACCCGCTCTTCATGGAGCTGAGCGCCGGTGAGGGCACCTCGCCCGCCACCCCGCAGCAGGTCGAGAAGGCCGTCAACCTGACGGTCCAGCTGTTCGACGCGATGGCGGCGTCCGCAGGTCCTGCCCGGGCCAAGGAGGCTGCCGACATCAAGGCCGGCGGCGAGCAGATCACTGAAGCGGCGGAGAAGAACGGCTACTCGGTCGAGTGGATCCGTTCACCCGACGCGTCGAGCGCGTTCAGCCCTACGTTCGCGACGTCCCTCGCCGCCGTCCGCACCGACATCCTCAAAAACTGCGGCAAGGGCTAGCCGAACGCCCGCACGGGGCTGCGTCGAGCGCTGCCCTACTTGCTGTACTTCGCGTCGGTCTTGTCGACGAACGCGTCGCGGGCCTCGTCGGAGACGCCGGACAGGTTGAGCTCGAACGTGAAGCCCTGCTCGAACCGGTAGCTGCGGTTCACGTCGACCACATCGATGCCGTTGAGGCACTCCTTGGCCCGACGGATCACGTAGCGGCTCTTGGTGCAGATCTTCTCCGCGATCTCGAACGCAGCGTCGCGCAGCTCGTCGGCCGGGACGACCTTGGCGACACTCCCCCACGCCTCGAGCAGCGACGCGTCGACCGGCTCGGCGGTGTACACCATCTCTCGCATCTTGTGCTGCGGGACCAGACGGGCCAGGTGGGTCGCGGCGCCAAGTGCGCCCTGGTTCACCTCGGGCAGGCCGAACCGGGTGCCCTCGGCCGCCACGATGACGTCGGAGTTGCCGACCAGGCCGATGCCACCACCCAGGCAGTAGCCGTGCACGGCAGAGATGACGGGCACCTCGCACTCGTAGACGGCCTTGAACGCCGCATAGCAGCCCTTGTTGGCGCCGATGAGGGCCTCGAACCCGTCGGTGTCCTGCATCTCCTTGATGTCGACGCCGGCGTTCCAGCCACGGCCCTCGGCGCGCAGGACGAGCGCGCCGACCTCGGGGTTGCGGCCGGTCTGCGTGAGGAGGTCGGCCAGCTCGAACCAGCCGGCGACGGTGAGCGCGTTGACGGGCGGGTGGTCCATGACCACCTCGGCGACGCCCTCGGTGACGGTGACGGAAAATCCCACTTGCACTCCCGGTGAACGGGCACCCGGTCCGCCGGGTGCGACCGCACGAACGTACCGGTTCCGGTGCCCGGCGGCGAAGGCCGGGTGACTGGTGGAGGGGTCAGCTACGACGGTCGACCACGACCTCGCCCAGCGCGTCGAGCAGCACCTGGTCGTAGAGGTAGCGGGAGTGGCCGCGGGCGGCGGTGGGCAGCGGCCGGGCGACGACGGCGGGGTTCGGCCCGTGCAGCACCCCGGTGCGGGCGACCCACGCGATCGGGTCGTCGTCCTCGAGCGCCGACCACACGGCACCGCCGGGCCGCAGCTGCAGCGAGGACGGGTCGTCGACCCCCAGACCGGGCGCACCCAGCAGCACCAGGTCGTCGACCTCGGTGCCCGCAGCCACGGCGCGGGCGGCGACCAGGGCCCCGTAGCTGTGGCCGACCAGTACGACGCGTTCCGCACCCTGCGCCTGCAGCTGCCGGAGGTCGGTGCCGAGGGTCCGGGCACCGTCGTCAGCAGGTCGGCGGTCGACGCTGGCCAGGAGCGAGTCGGGCGCGTCGTAGCCGAGCCACGCGTACACGGTCACCGGGTGGTCCGGATGCTGCGCGGTCAGGTGCTCCGAGAGGCGCACGGCCTCGCGGCCGAGCCGCCGGCGGTGACCCAGGTGGGTGCCGACGCCGGGGACCAGCACGACCACCGTGGCGGCGTCGGGGGGACCGACCCGGCCCAGCCAGCGCCCGTCACCGGCGTGGGACTCGTGGACGGTGACTACGCCCGGGTAGGGGGTCGACGCCACCCGCTGGAACCGGGCCCGGCGCCGCAGGTCCTCGGCCCGCTCGTTGAGCCGGTCGGCGAGTCCGCGCAGCGGCGGGAGCGTCTCGCCCAGCAGCCGGTAGGCACCGCGCTGGGCGCCACCCGGACCGAGCACCTTGTCCTGCGCCGCGGCCACCCTGCGGGCCGACTCGCGGACGCGCGCCGCAGCCTCGCCGAACGACCGGGCCAGCCGGTCGAGCTGGTCGGGGTCCGCACCGAGTCGCACGGCATGAGCGTAACGACGGGAGCGGTCGCGTCATCGGGGACGGGACCCCGGCGCCGGTAGGGTCGGCCCATGACTGAGGGCAGCATCAGCACCGGCAGCGACGCCGCCGGCATCGACTACACCGGCAAGGTCGTCGTGGTGACCGGCGGGACCAAGGGCATCGGCCGTGTCATCACGGAACGCTTCCTGGAGTGGGGCGCGCAGGTCATGACCTGCGGCCGTTCCGAGCCGGAGACGCTGCCGTCCGCCGGCGGCCGCACCGCCGGGTTCCTGGCTGCCGACCTGCGCGACCCGGACCAGGCGTACGCCGTGGTCGACGCTGCGGTCGAGCAGTACGGCAACCTGCACCTGGTCGTGAACAACGCCGGCGGCGCCCCGCCCGCCGAGGCCGCCACTGCGTCACCGCGGTTCTCCGAGTCGATCGTCCGGCTCAACCTGCTGGCCCCGCTGCACGTCGCCCAGCGCGCCCACCAGCAGTTCCTCGAGCTGCGCACCGACGACGACCCGGGCGTGATCGTGAACATCGCGTCGGTGTCGGCCACCCGACCGTCGCCCGGGACCGCCGCCTACGGCGCGGCCAAGGCCGGGCTCCTGAGCCTGACCCAGTCGCTCGCCGTCGAGTGGGCGCCGCGCACCCGCGTGGTCGGCATCGTGGCCGGACTCATCCTGACCGAGCAGGCCCACCTGCACTACGGCGACGACGCCGCGGTGGCACGCGTCGCCGAGACCGTGCCCGCGGGCCGGCTGGGCACCCCCGAGGACCTGGCCCAGGCCTGCCGCTGGCTGGGGTCGCCCTACGCGTCGTACGTGTCGGGCTCGGCTATCTGGCTGCACGGCGGCGGCGAGCGCCCGGCGTTCCTCGACGCCGCGGACTGAGCCGGCGCTGACCCACCGAGTCGGTGTGGGTCAGGCCAGCAGGTCAGGCCAGACCGGGCGTCAGACCAGACCGAGCGTCAGGCCAGTCCGAGCGTCAGGCCAGTCCGAGCGCCCCGGACAGCTCGCGCCAGTCCTCGAC
>CAJANQ010000056.1 GCA_903941145.1 uncultured Actinomycetes bacterium | reverse complement strand
GATGAGCCCGATGCGGCCCCGGGAGTTCCACGGCGCCGACCGCGGCGGCGTGCAGTACGTCTCGTACTTCCTGTCGGACCACCTCCGGACGCCGTTCGCCGAGGGGCACATCGAGCTGGTGCCCAACGACTTCCACGCCGTGCCGCAGATCCTGCGCGACACGTGGCGGCAGCCGGTACTGGTCGTGGCGACCTCGGCCCCGGACCGGCACGGCTACGTCTCGATGGGTCTCAGCGCCGACTACGCCGCGGCGCTGCTGCACGAGGTGCCGGTGGTGGCCGAGGTCAACCCGGCGATGCCCCGGGTGCGGGGCCTCCACAACTTCCACCTGCGTGACACCGTCGGGTGGTTCGAGGCCGAGACGCCGATGATCGAGAAGGCCGCACCCACCGACACCTACGAGGACCGGGCCATCGCCGGCCACGTCGCTGCGCTCATCCCTGACGGCGCCACCCTGCAGATGGGGATCGGCGCGGTCCCAGGACTGGTGGCCGAGATGCTCCACCACCACACGGACCTTGGCATCCACACGGAGCTGCTCAGCGACTCGATCATGGGACTGGTGGAGAGCGGCGCCGTGACGGGCCGGCTCAAGACCCGCGAGCGCGGCCGGGTGGCCACCACGTTCGCCATGGGGTCCGCCGACCTCTACGACTGGATGGACGACAACCCCGCCGTGATGCTCCTGCCGGTCGACATCTGCAACAACCCGCTCGTCGTCGCCGAGTTCTCGAACTTCTGCGCCATCAACGCCACGATGCAGGTCGACCTGCTGGGCCAGTGCGCGTCGGAGTCGATCGGCCACCACTACGTGAGCTCCACGGGCGGGCAGGCGGACTTCATCCGTGGCGCCGACCTGGCCAAGGGCGGCCGGAGCTTCATCGTCACGCACAGCACGGCCCTGGGCGGCTCGGTGTCCAGGATCGTGACCAGCCTGAGCCCGGGTGCCGTGGTGACGGCCCACAAGAACCTGGCCGACCGGGTGGTTACGGAGTTCGGCGTCGCCGAGCTGGCAGGTCGCTCGCTGCGACAGCGGGCCGAGACGCTCATCGAGATCGCCCACCCGGACTTCCAGGAGCAGCTGGTGGCCGAGGCCAAGGAGCACGGGCTCCTCTAGCGACCTAGACCGGTGCAGTGCCGGTCGTCTCGGCGCACCAGTCCCAGAGCCGCTGGCGCCGGTCCGGGGTGTCGCTCTTCCGCGTGGCGGGCAGCCGGTGGGTGCTGCGGACCTGCCGGTCGTGCCAGAACTTCCCGTTGGAGCGGAGCGGCTCGTCGTCGGCGGCGAGCCACACGAGCGTGTCCGCCCCCTGGTCGGCCGTGCGGAGGAGCGGCCCGACGACCTTGCGGAACGTCGGCAGCGACTCCTGGACGCCGGGCGTGTCGGCCCAGCCCGGGTGGAGCGAGTGGAACACGACCTCGGTGGGGTCGACCCGGTCGGCCCACACCTCGTTGAGCGCGACCTGGGCGCGTTTGGCCCGTGCGTACTGCTCGGTGCCGTTGTAGTCGTCACCCATCTGCAGGCGCTCCACCGTGAGCGACGCGCCGTACATGCCGCCGGACGACATGGTGAGGACGCGCCCCGGCGCAGCGGCGCGGAGCTGGGGGAGGAGCAGGCTGGTCAGCAGGAACGGGCCCAGGACCTGGGCGGCGACGGTGGCCTCGGTGCCGTCGGGCGCGGTACGGCGATCCGCAGTCAGTGCGCCGGCGTTGTGGACCAGCACGTCGAGGCGGTCGTGGGTCGCCGCGAACTCGGCGGCCGCGGCACGAACCGCCCCAAGTTCGGCCATGTCGGCCACGAGGACGCCGCCCTGTTGGTTGCCGGTGGCACGGGCGATGTCGTCGTGGGCCGCCTGCGTGCGGCCCCGGTCACGTCCGAGCAGCGTGACTGCGGCACCGCACGCCGCAAGCTGCTGCGCCG
>CAJANQ010000055.1 GCA_903941145.1 uncultured Actinomycetes bacterium | reverse complement strand
GCAAAGCTCAGGGGCTGGTCGCCCAGCACGGGGGCCCATCCGACCATGCCGTCGACCTTGGACCCGGCCAGGTAGACGGGGAACGGCGGACCCGGGACGTTCGTCAGCACGCCGGTGGCGCGAGCGGCGAGCAGGTCCACGGCGGCCCGGAACACCACCGGACCCAGCCCGGCGACCAGCCGCTCTACCGCCAGGTCGACCACTGGCTCGTGGCCGGCCTTGATGCGCAGCGTGCGGCGGTGCACCGTGCGGAGGACGTCGACCGGGTCCGCCGAACCGGTCGGCAGCTCGAGCTGGACGAGCGCGAAGTTGTTGCCGAGGGACACCGGCAGCGTCGGGTCGATCGGCACCAGGTTGACCGGCACCATGAACGTCACCGCCCGGGGCGGTCGCCCCGACCTCGACAGGTAGCGGTGGAGGCCGAGGGCGACTGCGGCCACGACGACGTCGTTGACCGTGCAGGCGTGCGACCGCGCCGTCTGCCGCAGCCCCTCCAACGGGTGGTGACCGGTCCAGCCGACGAACGTCTCGCCGGTGGCCGTGCCGGTCCAGACCGTGGCGTCGTCGCGGGTGCCGAGCACCAGCTTGCGGGCCGCATCGACGTCGGCGACGACGGTGCCGGCCAGGCGGACGGCGTCCTCGGCGGCCGTGCCCAGGAACCAGTGGAGGGTGCCGACCGGGTTGGCGGCGAGGTGACGCAGCGAGGGGCCCGGCTGCCGGCCGTCGGTCGGCGCCGGCGACCCGGCGGCGTACTGCGCGCCGGGCGGTGGCAGCACCGCACCGCCGGAGGGCGAGGCGTCGAACAGTCCGGTTGCCACCTGCACCATGCGCACCCCGTCCGCCAGCGCATGGTGGGTCCGCAGCACCACCGCGCTGCCGCCCCGGTAGCGAGGGACGAACACGGCGTTCCACAGCGGCCGGTCTCGCGGCAGCGGCTCGTGACGGGTCGACGCCACCAGCCGTTGCAGGGCCGTCGGGTCCTCCGGGTCCGACAGCACCTCGTCCTCGACCAGGTCGACGATGTCGCACCCGGCGTCCTCGAGCCACCACCAGCGGCCCGAACCGTCGCGCACCGGACGGCTGCGGAACGCCGGGTACCGCCACCAGACCCGTTCCGTCGCGACCTCGAGCAGCTGCTCGCGGTCCAGCGGCGTCGCGGTCCACACGACGGTGTCGACCACCATCACGTTGCCCGGACGTTCTGCCGACAGCCAGAGACCGTCCACCGCCCCCAGCGCCGTGCGGGTCAGCACGGTCAGGCGCTCGTGGCCGCCGCCGGCTCCGGGGTCCCGGTGCCGTTGGTGGGACGCGGTCCATCGACCGGTGGACCAGCCGACGGTGGACTGCTGCCGGCGAGTGCCACGTCGTGGCGCGCCCCCATCAGGTCCGTTGCTGCGTCGGCCAGCCGCAGCAGCTCGACGGGGAGGGGGAAGATGATCGTCGAATTCTTCTCGGCCGAGATCTCGAGGAGCGTCGCCAGCTCGCGCAGCCGGATGGCCGAGTGGTGCTGCTCCAGCAGGGCGGCGGCCTCGTTCAGCGCCGTGGCCGCCTCGAGCTCCCCGCGGGCGCTCACAACCTTGGCCCGCCGCTCCCGCTCGGCCTCGGCCTCTCGCGCCATGGCCCGGCGCATGCTCTCCGGCAGCAGCACGTCGCGCACCTCCACCAGCGTGACGACCATCCCCCACGGCTCCGTAGTGGCGTCGACCATCGCCGTCAGCCGTTCCTGGATCTCTTCGCGGTGACGGAGCAGCGAGTCGAGCGGGACCTCACGCAAGGCTGACAGCAGCGTGGCGTTGGCCAGCTCGGCGACGGCGAACGTGTAGTCCTGCACTTCCACGAGCGCCTTCACCGGGTCCAGCACCCTGTACCAGGCGACCGCGTTCACCTGCACGGTCACGCTGTCGCTGGTGATCAGCTCGCGGGCCGGGATGTCGATCGTCGTCGTCTGCAGGCTGACGCGCACCATGCGCTCGGCAACGGCCGGTACGAAGTGCAGCCCGGGCTGACGCAGGGCGCGGACCCGGCCGAACAGGAACACGACGCCGCGCTCGTACTCGTTGACAACCTTCACCGACGCGGCGACGTAGACGACGACGATGCCCACGACGACACCGAGTGCGATCCACCAGCCCATGGCCAGCTCCTCGGCCCCGGGAAGCGGACTGCCGGCCGTCGG
>CAJANQ010000054.1 GCA_903941145.1 uncultured Actinomycetes bacterium | reverse complement strand
GACCACGGGTTCGTGCACGACCCGTCGCGGCCGGCCCACCGGGCAGACGTCGCTGCCGACGCGTGGGACCGCGCGCTCAAGTTCCTCGACGGGGTCTGAACCCCCGCCCCCTACCTGGAACTCGACATCTCCATCCACGCATGCGTGGATGGAGATGACGAGTTCAGACCTGGGGCCGGTCAGCGGGAGCGGATCTCGAGCTCACGACGGTTCAGGACCTGGTAGGTCCCGTTGTCGTGCCCGAGCCAGCCGAGCCGGAGGAAGCTGGCGATCGCCTTGTTGACCCGCTCCCGGGAGGCGCCGACCAGACCGGCGAGCTCCTCCTGCGTGATGGGCAGCTGGAACTCGTCGGCGTCGCCGGCGATCTCGAGCAGGTGCTTTGCGGTCCGGCCGGTGACGTCCAAGAAGAAGGAGTCGGCCAGCGCCTCGTCGGTGCTGCGGATCCGCTGGCTGAGCAGCCGCACGACCGCCCACAGCAGCTCGGGGCGGCCCTCGAGGATCGACCGGAGCACGTCGTAGGGGAGACGGATGACCGACGACGCCTCGAGCGCCCGGGCCTCGGCCGAGCGGCCCATGCCGTCGAAGAGGCCCATCTCGCCGAACAGGTCGCCGCGCTCCATGAGCGCCACGAGCGACTCGCGGCCGTCGAAGGACTTGTTGGCGATGGCGATGCGGCCGGACGTGGTGACGTAGCAGGCGTCGGGCTCCGAGGCCTCGGTGAAGATCACGTCGCCGCGGATCAGGTCGACGAACTCTGCCGCGTCGGCCACGCGCTGCCGCTCGGTCTCGTCGAACTGCTCGAACAGCTCGATGCGCGCCAGAAGGTCGAGGTCGCTCACGGCGGCCACCCTACCGTCCCGGAGCGGCTTCTATCCTCCCGGGAGCGGTAGGTTCGGCCGGTGCCTGAGCAGTCTCCGACCCCTGCCGCCGACGTCTGGGCGGTGGTTGTCGCGGCCGGGACCGGCCGACGGTTCGGCGGCGCGAAGCAGTTCGAGCTGCTCGACGGTGTGCGGGTCATCGACCGTTCGGTCGCTGCGTGCCGTTCGGTGTGCGGCGGCGTCGTGGTCGTGGTCGCGCCCGACGCGATCGGCACGCCCGACGCCGACGTCCCTGGCGCCGACGTGGTCGTCGAAGGTGGTGCTACCCGGTCCGAGTCGGTGCGGCGTGGGCTTGGGGCCGTCCCGGAGTCGGCCGAGCTCGTGCTGGTCCACGACGCGGCGCGTCCGCTCGTGCCGGCCTCGGTCTGCGGCCGTGTCGTCGACGCGCTGCGCGGCGGCGCCACCGCGGTGGTCCCGGTGGTCCCGGTCGTCGACACGGTCCGACTTGTCGGCGGCGAGGTGCTCAACCGCGACACGCTCCGTGCGGTCCAGACGCCCCAGGGGTTCCGGCGCTCCGCGCTGGTGGCTGCCCACGCCACGGAGGCGGACGCGACCGACGACGCCGGGCTCATGGAGCTCCTCGGTGAGCAGGTCGAGATGGTCGACGGCGACCCCGTCAACCTGAAGATCACGAGTCCGTCCGACCTGGCCGTGGCTGCGACCCTGCTGGCCCTGGCCGACGGATCCGGTGCCGCGGTGCAGGGTGCGGGAGACTGACCTGATGGACATCAGGGTCGGCAACGGGTTCGACATCCACCGGTTCAGCGACGACGAGACGCGCCCGCTCGTGCTCGGTGGTGTGACGGTGCCGGGGGCTGCGGGCCTCGACGGCCACTCCGACGCCGACGTCGTGACCCATGCAGTCGCCGAGGCGCTCCTGGGGGCCGCCGGGCTGGGCGACCTGGGGTCGCACTTCCCCGACACCGACGAGCGCTGGCGTGGGGCGGTGAGCACCCAGCTGCTCGCCCACGTGGTCGGGCTGGTGCGAGCCGACGGCTGGACGGTCGGCAACGTGGACTGTTCGGTGGTCGCCGAGCGCCCGAAGCTGGCCCCCCACCGGGACCAGATGCAGGAGAACCTGACCGGCGTCGTCGGTGCGCCGGTGACGGTCAAGGGCCGACGGGCCGAGCAGATCGGCGGTCTCGGCCGGGCCGAGGGGATCGCATGCCTCGCGTCGGCCGTGCTGGTGCGGAGCGTCGACGGCAGTTCGCCGGTCGGCGGAGCAGAGGAGCAGTAGTGGCTGGACGTAGTGGTGGAGCCCCCAAGGGCGGTCGAGGTCGTGGCGCCCCCAAGTCGGGACCGTCGCGCGGCGGCACCCCCAAGGCCGGCGGCAGCTCGTCGCGAGGCACCGCAGCCCCCCGCGGGACCCGGTCGGCCGCGCCCGCCCGCGGCGGTAGCCGTCCCCCGGCCCGAGGTCGGAGCGCCGCGCCGGCTGCCGGCGAGCGTCCGGGCCGTCGGCCGGTCGAGCGTGGTCTTGGCGGCACCCAGGTCGAGGGTCGTCAGGCCGTGCGGGAGCTCCTGCTGGCCGGGACACGTCGGACCCGGGAGATCCTGCTGTCGAGCGAGGTCGACCAGGGCGACATGATCGGCGACATCCTGGACCTGGCCGCCGAGCTGCGTGTCCCGGTCAACGAGGTGTCACGGACCAAGCTGGACGCACTCAGCCGGACCGACGCGCCGCAGGGGATCGTGGCCCGCGCCGACGAACTGCCGGAGACTGCGCTCGAGGACCTGTGCCGTGAGGTCGAGGGCCAGGCCCCGTTCCTGCTCGCGGTGGACGGGGTCACTGACCCGGGCAACCTGGGCGCGCTCATGCGCATCGCCGAGTGCAACGGCGTCACGGGCGTGGTGCTGCCGCGCCACCGTGCCGTGCACGTCACGCCCACGGTGACGAAGGCCGCCGCCGGGGCGGTCGAGTACCTGCCGATGGCGATCGTCGGAGGACTGCCGTCGGCGATCGAGGCCATGAAGAAGGCCGGCGTGTGGGTCGTGGGACTGGACGCCGGCGGTCCGACGCCGATCCACGAGCTGCCGACCGCCGACTCGCCGGTCTGCCTGGTGCTCGGTGCCGAGGGCAAGGGCCTGTCCCGTCTCGTCCGTGAGCGGTGCGACCTGGTGGCCTCGATCCCGCTGCGTGGGCGGCTGGGCTCGCTCAACGTCGCAAGTGCGGGCGCGATCGCCTGCTACGAGGTCGCCAAGCGCCGTCCTTGATACCCTTGGGGGTATGAGACGCACAGTGTTCCGAGTCGCCCTTGTACTTGCCGTAGTGGTCCCCTTCGCCCTCGGCTGTAGCTCGTCGGACGATGCCGGCGGACCGGTCGGGGCGCCGGCGGCTGAGCAGGCGAAGAAGGACGGCGCAGTGGTGCTCGACGTGCGCACGCCCGAGGAGTTCTCCGCCGGCCATGTCGCCGACGCGACCAACCTCAACTTTGAGTCGCCGGACTTCGCGACGAACGTGGCTGCGCTCGACAAGGGCGCCACCTACGTCATCTACTGCCGCAGTGGTCGACGCTCGGCGCTGGCGGCTGAACAGATGGCGGGAGCTGGCCTGACCGTGCTCGACGCGGGAGCCATGCAGAACATGCTCGACGCTGGCTACCAGCTGGGCTGACCCGGGCTCACAGCCCGGTGTCGACCAGGCCCTCCCGGACCGCGTACGACACGGCCTCGGTGCGTCCGCCAACTCCCAGCTTCTTGTAGATCGACACGGTGTCGGTCCGGATGGTCGAGAGGCTGTAGGCCAACTGCGTCGCGATCTGCGGATTGGTTGCGCCGCCGGCGATGAGGCGGAGGACGTCGAGCTCCCTTGGGGTCAGGCCCTCTGCCTCGGCGGCCGAGGTCGAGGGCCGGAGCTGTGCGGCCAGGTCGCCGCAGCGGTCGAGCGAGTGGACGTCGTTGAGCGCCGCGGCGACCGGCGTCGCGACGTCCAGGTAGCGCCGGGCTTCGGCGTGGTCGCCCAGTGTCAGGTGCGCCTGGGCCAGACGGAGGGCCACCGGCCCTTCGCACCACCAGGCGTTGGTGTCGACGGCAACGTGCTCGGCCCATGGCGTGAGCAGGTCGACCAGCTCCGTGACGAGGTCGGTGTCGCCCACCTCGACCGCCGCCGCGGTCAGCACGCACAGCACGCCCAGGTAGGTCGACTCCTGGTCCACGAGCTGCAGGGCCCGACGCGCATGCTGCACTGCGAGCGCAGGGAGGTCGTGCCGTGCTGCGGCATACGCAGCCCCGGTCCGGGCGATGGCGCTGGCGAGGAACGGGCTGTCCTCGTCGTAGAGGAAGGTCCGAAGCAGGTCGAGGTCGTCGTGCTTCACGGCGGTCTGGCCCATGAAGACGAGCTCGGCCACCAGTGAACCTGGCAGCGCGATCGGTGCGGCGAGCAGACGGGCCTGGTCCAGGAGCTTGTCGGCGAGCGGCAGGTCCATGTCCAGGTGCGCGGCGCCGGCGCCCATGGTCAGGGCCCGCCACTTCAGCCGGGGGTTCCCGTCGCGCTCTGACACCCAGCGGGCGACGGCCAGTGCTTCGTCGAAGAGGGGCCGGTCGCCGGACTCGACGGCGTCGACCGCGAGCCGGAACGCTGCCTCGACCTGGAGCGACGGGTTCCGAAGACGTTGTGCGATGGCCAGCGCCTCGGTCGAGACCTCTCGCCGCTGCGCCAGGAACCCGGGAGCGCCATGGGTCGCGCGCCACGCCAGCAGCGCCATGAGGCGTACCTCTGGCGCCCGGCCCTGGGACGCCGCCAGTGCGGACTCGGCGAGCGGCTGGGCAACGGCGGGACGGGTGATCCACGCCAGCTGCTCGCCCGCCTCGTCAGTCACCGGGATGCGCATCTCCACGATGGCCCGGCCGGCCTCGACCTCGATCTGAGCATCGACGGACAGCGGCATGTGCTCGGCGCGCTGCAAGAGCGCAGAGGCCTGGGTGTTTCCGTGGTCCCAGTCGACCGGGAGCGAGTAGGCCACGGCGGCGCGGGCGGCCAGGCTGCCGTCGCCGGCCAGCTCGGCCAGCTGGACTGCCTCCGCCAGGTGGCGGCGGGCGTCGTCGACCAGACCGAGCCCGTGCGTCGCAGCCGCCAGGTCGCACAGGCGTTCACCGCGGGCGGAGCGGGCGCCGGCCGAGTCGAACTCGTCGGCCAGCGCCAAGAGCTGCTGGGCGGTGGCGTAGTCGCCGAGCGAGAGGGCCATCCGGCCGCCGTGGTCAGCCATCGAGACGAGCTCTTCGAGGGGGAGGAGACTGCCTGCGGCACGCGCGTGGTCGACCGCTTCGATGAGCCGGTCGGGCCCGGCGGCGAAGTAGTGGCGTGCCGCCGCCGCGTGGATCTCTGCGGTCCGCTCCAGGGGGAGGTCTGCGATCGACCGGGCCCGCATGGCGTTGTCGACGGTACCGTCCTCCGAGAGGATCCCGACCAGCTTCCCGTTGGCGACGGCGGCCTCGGCCTCGGCCATGTGCACACCTGCGAACCGGGCAATTCCGCCGACAGACGTGTCGCCGGCGACCAGGCCGACCGCGATCAGCTGCTGCCAGTCCTGCTCGTCGCTCACGTCGTGACCCGCCACGAGGTCGACGCTACCGGGGCCCTACGCAAACGGGTACAGGACGAGCGGCGCGACTGACTGGGCGCCCAGGGCCAGCCCGAGCAGCAACAGCCCCAGGACGAACACGGCGATCACCGACCACTGCCGGTGCGACGCGCTGAACCGGAACGACTCGAGCACCATCGTGGCGAGGTGGCGTGCGAGCCTCACGGCGTCCCCTTCTTGGCCGCGACCAGCTCCTGCAGGTCGCCCTTGATCCTTGTGAACATCTTGGCGGCGATCAACCCTGCACCCTCTTCGTTGTGGTGGACGTCGTCGGTGAACAGCGGTTCGGTGGTGCCCCGGAGCGAGTCGGAGAGGTCGATCACGTCCTTCGGCAGGTACTTGACCTTCAGCTGCTCCGACACCCGTGCGTTGTTCTCGTTCGAGGTGTCGTAGTGGGGCTCGGACAGGACGAGCGGCCTGCTGTAACGGCTGGGCTGCCAGAAGTAGCGCACGGGGAGCGAGTGCGCGGTCGCCGTGCTCTTGGACAGCGCCCGGGCCCGGTCGTACCGGTCGATCGTGGCCTTGGCCTCGCCGACCAGGCCCAGCACCGGCCCGCGCGGACGGCCCACCAGTCGTGCGCCCGGGGGCGCCGCCGGCGCGTCGGTGGACGTCCCCTCCCGACCGTTCTCCCAGGCGTCGAGCAGCGTGGGGTCGTACATGTCCGGGACGTCGCCGGTGGAGAACCTGTTGAGGGTGCTGCCTTCCCAGGTCTCGTTCACGCCGTCGTAGAACAGCACCAGGTCGGGCGCCGGCTCGGTCGTCAGGTCCCACGCGAAGCGCTCGGACTCCATCCAGTGCAGCTGGCCGTTGTTGCCCTTGTTGTGGATGTCGAGCTCGATGCCGTTCGCCGCGGCGGCCCGGGCCAGCTCGGAGGCGATGGTGTGGTCGTCGCGCTGGTTCAGCCCGTAGGTGGTGGACCCCCCGAACATCCACACGGTCAGCCGCGTCTGGCCCGAGGCTGGCGGGGCCCAGGTCCGACGTTCTCCGTTGCGGATCGTGAGGTCCCTGCTCGTGAAGTCCTGGAGGCGGTGCGGGTTGACAGGGCGCCAGGCGTTCCGGGGGTCCAGGGCCCAGCCCTGCGCCGACTGGTAGACGCCGTCCTCCAGCCACTCGGACGTGACCATCGCCGCCTGGGGCGCATCTGGGTCGTGCGGGGTCTCGGTGACGCCCTCTGGGACCGCGTCACGTGGCACGAGGTTCTCGCCGTTGTCCTCTGGTGCCAGGTCCAGCTGGAACGGTCGGGCGGCGCTGGTGACACGCCCGCTCACGGTCTGGACCAACAACCGTCCGACGGGAGTGGCAACGAGGAGTCCCACCACCACCGCGGCCGTCAGGACGAGGTTGCGAACTCGTTCGGCCGTCGTGCGAGTGGTTCGGATGGGACTCGGCGCCCACGGCTGACCCGGCTGCATGGCCCGACGTGCACGGCGGT
>CAJANQ010000053.1 GCA_903941145.1 uncultured Actinomycetes bacterium | reverse complement strand
GTAGGAATCGGGGCGATCCCGCTCGCGGATACCCGTCCCGGAATGACCACCCGTCCATCTCGACGCCCGCCCGACCTTGAAGAATGGCGACCGCCCAGCGGCCAGAAACCTTCAGGGTCGGGGGGAAGGGACCTCAGTCCTTGTACTGGTCCCGGAGCACGTGCTTGAGCACCTTGCCGGCCGGGTTCCGGGGGACGACGTCGATGATCTCGAGCTGCTCGGGCAGCTTCTGGGTCATCAGGCCGGACTCCTTGAGGTGGGCGACCATCTCCTCGAAGGTGATGTCCTCGGCGTCCTCCGCGGTCTGGACGATCGCGCACACCCGCTCGCCCGAGGACGGGTCGGGCAGGCCGATCACCGCCGCGTCACCGATCTTCGGGTGCGTGTAGAGCATGTCCTCGACCTCTTTGGCCGAGACGTTCTCACCCTTGCGGATGATGATGTCCTTCACGCGCCCGGTGATGATGATGTTGCCGGTCTCGTCGAACTTCCCGATGTCGCCCGTGCAGAAGTAGCCGTCGGCGTCGAAGGCCTCCTTGTCGAGCTCGGCGTCGAGGTAGCCCTTCATGAGCTGCGGCGCCTTGGCCCGGATCTCGCCGTCCTCACCCTCGCCGGCCACGGTGCCGTCGAGCTTCACGAGGCGGATCTCGACGCCCGGCATGGGCTTGCCCTCGGACCGGGCCAGCTCCTCGTCGGTGTCGTCGACCGACGCCATGGTGAGGATGGGGGCCTCGGTCAGCCCGTAGCCGGACAGGATCGGGGCGTCGAAGACCTCGCGCATCTCGGCCACCATCGCCGGCGGCTTGGGGGCGCCGCCACCCGGGAAGCCCCGGACCTCGGGGAAGAGCGGCGCATCGGCCTTCTTCTGGGCGGCCAGGTAGGTCTGGTGGAAGATCGTGCCGGAGCCGGCCAGCGTGACGTGCTCGCGCGACAGCACGGCGGGCGTCTCGTCGGGCAGGAACGACTCCATCAGGATGTTCGAGCAGCCGGACTGCAGGCTCGAGAACAGCCAGGTGATGCCGCCGATGTGGGTGAACGGGAAGATGAGCGCGTTGCGGTCGTCCTCGACGAGGGCGAGACGCTCCGACATGCCGTAGGACACTGCGGCAATGGTGCCGTCGGTGTGCTGGGCACCCTTGGGGTCGGCCGTGGTGCCCGACGTGTAGAAGAGCCAGCGGACCGGGTCCTCGGCGGGGTCGGCGACCGGCGGCAGCGTGGCCGGGTCGCCCTGGGGCAGGGCCTTGTCGGCCACGAGCACGGCCATCGAGCCGCCGTTGGCCTTGGAGATCTCGGTGCCCATGGCCTGGAAGTCGAAGTTCTTCCAGACCGACGGGACGACCAGCAGCTTGGCCTCTGCCTGCTTGGTGATGAACCCGACCTCACGCTCCCGGTAGATGGGGAGCATCGGGTTCTGCACGGCACCCAGCCGGCTGAGCGCACCGACCAGCACGAGCGACTCGATCCAGGTCGGCAGCTGCCACGACACGACGTCGCCGGCCTGCACGCCCTGGGCGGCGAACCCGGCCGCGGCACGCTCGGCCTCGGTCTTGAACTCCGCGAACGTCAAGGTGCGCATGTCCTCGTCGACGGCCATGAGGGCGTCGGGCGTGGCGGCGACACGCTTCTCGAGCAGTTCCCAGAGCGTTCGGCCCTGCAGCATGTGGTTCCCCCTGGTGTCAGGCATCTCCGCCCACGTTCCGCGGGCGTTCCGGGCCCGAGTCTACGGAGGGTCAGCCTGGGGTCGGAACCTCGGTGCCCTCGGGCGCCACGAACACCTGTCGGGTCCCGAGCGGCGTCACGAGCGGCAGGATCACCTGGGCGATCTCGGTGCCCGCCGGGCACGGGTCGCCCTTCTCCGGCACCAGCACCACGGGCAGGACCGTCACGACCGAGTCGCCCTCGCTGAGCGCCACCTGGGCGAGCACCTCGTTGCGCACGAGCGAGCAGTTCACCTTCACGAGCAGCTGCGTGCCGTCACCGTTGGGTACCGCCGTCGCCGGCGGGACGGCGGCACGCACGCGCTGGTCGCGGAACGACGGGGGCACCTCGAACGAGAAGGCGGTGGACCCCTCGGTGGCGAGCACCTTGGTCACGCCCTTGGGGGCCGGCGCACCACCCGGCACGGTCACCGCCGTCGTCGACCCCTCTCCACCCGTGCCGCCGGACGAACCAGTACCGGCACCGGTACCGGCAGCGTCGTCGGTCGAGGGGGTGGTCGAGGCCGGCTGCTTCGAGGGGAGCTCGACCGTCTCGCTCTGCGGCGTGGGCAGGAACAGGACGACGAGGAGCGCGAGCCCGGCCAGCAGGACGAACACGGCGGCCGGGCCCCAGATCCCGTAGCGCGGGCGGGCCAGGACCTCGGGGGTCTCGACCTCTCGGTCCCGGAGCTTCAGTGCCACGGGTCCAGTGTGGCGGGTCCGGACCGGAACCGGGCGGCAGCGCCCGCCGGAGGCAGCGCGTCCAGGGTCAGAGGGTCGCGACGGGGGCGACCGGCGCGGACGCCGCGCCGACGAGCGGTTCGGGCACTGCGGTCAGCAGCACGTCCCACTGCCCGGCCTCGGCACACACGACAGCCAGGTCCTCGAGGTCCCAGTTCTGCCCCTGGAGCAGCCCCATGTCGCGGACCTGCAGCAGGTGCACGGCCAGGCAGTCCGACCAGTCGGGCTGGGTCGGCGGCATGTTCTCGTAGGCGTACGTGTCGGTGAACGCGCCGGCCACGTCGTGGTCGCGCATCCACTGCACGCTCTGCACCGACAGGCCGGGCATCTGGTAGTCCTTGCCGAGCGCGTACCGGTTGCGCCGGCCCTCCCGGTAGTGGCGCATCTCGCCGGTGCGGACCAGCACGACGTCGCCCGGCTCGACCGTGATGCCCGCCGCGTCGGCCGCGGCGTCCAGGTCGTCGCCGGTCACCGCGTAGCCGGGCGAGACCTCGTCGAGGCCCTCGACGCCCTTGAGCCGCGGCAGGTCCAGCAGGATGCCCCGCGTCACGATCGGCACGAGCTTCTCGGCACCCAGCTTGGTGGCGCCGGCGAACGCGCTCGTCGAGCTGGTCGGGTACCCGTTGTAGAGCTGGTCGTCGTACGACACGTGGCTGAGTGCGTCGATGTGGGTGCCGGCGCAGGTCGACATCGTCAGGATCTCGTCGGTCCCCTCCCAGATGCCCGGGGCGTAGGGGTCGCGCTCGTTGATCGCAGTGAACGAGATGATCGGGTTGTAGCGGCCGGCCGGCTGGCCGATCTGGATGCCGTCCCGCTTGAGGTCGACGGCCAGCGGGACCCGGCGGCCAGAACGCACGGCCGCGGCGCCGCGACGGGCGGCTGCGTCGTCGAGCAGGTTGGCGGTCCCCAGCTCGTCGTCGTCGCCCCAGCGGCCCCAGTTACGGACGCGGTCGGCCAGTTCGGCGAGCTCTCCGGGCAGCGGCATCTCGGCTCCTGTGGTCCCTGGTTCCGAAGGTTCTGGTGCGAGGGGTCGGTCAGTCGAAGGTGAGCACGCCGCGGGCCAGCTTGCCCTCGTGCAGCTCGTCGAGCGCCTTGCCGAAGTCCTCGATCGGGTAGGTGGCCGACACCAGCTCGTCGAGCTTGAGGCGGCCGGCCCGGTAGAGCTGGACCATCAGCGGGACGTCGTACTGCGGGCGGGACGACCCGTACCGGCAGCCCATGATCGTCTTGTCGTTGTACATCGTGTTCACGACGAACGATGCCTCGGAACCCATCTTCGGGACGCCGAGCATGATCAGGTTGCCGCCCCAGTCGAGCATGTCGGTGGCGGCACGGATGAGGGAGGTGGAGCCCACGCACTCGAACACGTGGTTCACCCCGTTGGGGCGGAGCTCCTTGACGGCCTCGACGATGTCGTCGTCCGGGCCGGGGCAGATGAAGTGGGTCGCGCCGAACGCACGGGCCACCGCCTCCTTGGCCGGGTTGGTGTCGATCGCGATGATCGGCTCGGCGTCCGAGAGCGCCGCGCCCTGGATGACGTTGAGGCCGATGCCGCCGACGCCGATGACGACGACCGACTCGCCGTGGGTGACCTTGGCCCGGTTGAACACGGCACCGACACCGGTGAGCACGCCGCAGCCGATGAGCGCGGCGGAGGTGAGCGGGAGGTCCTTGGGGATCGGGACGGCCTGGGTGGCCTTGACCACGGTCTCCTCGCAGAACACGCCCAGGTTGGCGAACTGGAAGACCTTCTGGTCGGCGATGCTGAACGGCCGGCCGAGCTTGCCGAGCGACTGGCGGCAGAACGTCGGCTTGCCGGAGTCGCAGGCTGCGCAGGTGCCGCAGTTGCCGAGCGTGGAGAGGGCGACGTGGTCGCCGACCTTCACGTTGGTGACCGCGTCGCCGACGGCCACGACCTCGCCCGCACCCTCGTGGCCCAGGACCACCGGGGGCGGGAACATGATCGTCCCGTTGAGCACGCTGACGTCGCTGTGGCACAGGCCGGCGGCGGCGATGCGCACCCTGACCTCGTTGCCGCGGAGGTCACGGACCTCGACGTCGTTGCGAACCGTTGCTTCCTTGCCGTCCCAGACGAGAGCCTTCATGGTGTGCGACGGTAGCCTGCGTCGGCCGTCGGGGCGCAGTGCGCACCCGGGGACGACGGCGTGGAGGGACCCACGATGAGCGACGACCTGACACCGCGGCCGGAGCACAAGTTCACCTTCGGCCTCTGGACCGTCGGCAACCAGGGC
This sequence comes from uncultured Actinomycetes bacterium, assembly GCA_903941145.1. Classification (GTDB taxonomy): domain Bacteria; phylum Actinomycetota; class Acidimicrobiia; order Acidimicrobiales; family Microtrichaceae; genus CAJANQ01. Next base: position 4,266 of record CAJANQ010000053.1, on the reverse strand, counting down.
CGCGACCCGTTCGGCCACGAGACCCGGCCGGCGCTCGACCCGGTCGAGAGCGTCCACCGCCTGGCCGAGCTGGGGGCCTACGGCGTGAACTTCCACGACGACGACCTGGTCCCGCCCGGGTCGTCGGCGGCCGAGCGCGACGCCGTCGTCGCCCGGTTCCGCACCGCGCTCGACGACACCGGGATGAAGGTCCCGATGGCCACGACGAACCTGTTCTCGGACCCCGTGTTCGCCGACGGGGCCTTCACCGCCAACGACCCCACCGTGCGCCGCTACGCGATGCACAAGACGATGAAGGCCATGGACCTGGGTGCCGAGCTCGGTGCGCAGGTGTACGTGATGTGGGGCGGGCGTGAGGGCGTCGAGGTCGACGCCGCCAAGGACGTCCGGGCCGCACTCGACCGCTATGCCGAGGCCGTCAACGTCCTGTGCGCCTACTCCGAGGCCCAGGGCTACGGGCTCCGGTTCGCCCTCGAGCCCAAGCCCAACGAGCCCCGCGGCGACATCTTCCTGCCGACCGTCGGCCACGCCCTGGCGTTCATCGAGCAGCTGGAGTGGCCCGACCTGGTGGGCCTCAACCCCGAGTTCGCCCACGAGACGATGTCCGGCCTCTCGTTCCACCACGCCGTCGCCCAGACGCTGTGGGCGGGGAAGCTCTTCCACATCGACCTCAACGCGCAGCGCATCGGCAAGTTCGACCAGGACTTCCGTTTCGGGTCCGAGGGCCAGCGTGACGCGTTCTACACCGTGCGTCTGCTGGAGTCGTCAGGCTGGGACGGCATGCGCCACTTCGACGCCCACGCCTACCGGACCGAGGACCGCGACGGGGTCTGGGACTTCGCGCTCGGGTGCATGCGGACCTACCTCGTGCTCGCCGAGAAGGCCCGCCGGTTCGACACCGACCCCGAGATCGCCGAGGCGCTCGCCACCGCCAACGTGTCCTCGCTCGAGGTGCCCCAGGTCGACTGGAACGACGCCGCGGCCGTTGCCGCGCTGCGGGCCGAGGAGTTCGACGTCGAGCCGCTCCGTGGCCGTGGACACGGACATGAGCGGCTCGACCAGCTCGTGAACGAGCTCCTGCTCGGCGTCAGGTAGTCCCGTGACCGGCAGACCGCTCGTCGCCGGGGTCGACTCGTCGACCCGGTCCACCAAGGTCGAGCTGCGGGACCTGGCGACCGGGGAGCTCGTCGTGTCAGGCCGTGGCGCGCACCCCGACACGCACCCTCCCGTCTCCGAGCAGCACCCCGACGACTGGTGGGCCGCGCTGGTCGACGCGTTCGCGCAGTGCGGGGACCACCGGGCCGACGTCGTCGCCGTCTCGGTGGCCGGCCAGCAGCACGGGCTCGTCCTGCTCGACGACGAGTTCCGGCCGGTCCGGCCCGCTCCGCTGTGGAACGACACCACGGGCGCAGCGGCCGCCGCCCGGCTGGTCGACGCGCTCGGCGCCGACGTCTGGGCCAACGCGTGCGGCAGCGTCCCGGTCGCCGCGTTCACCGTGGCCAAGCTGGCGCACCTCGCCGCCACGGAGCCCGGGGTGCTGGGCCGGGCCGCGCACGCGCTGCTCCCCCACGACGAGCTGACCCGGCGTCTCACTGGACGGTGCACCACCGACCGCGGCGACGCGTCGGGCACCGGCTGGTTCTCCGCCGCCACCGGCAACTACCGCTCCGACCTGCTGGAGCTCGCAGCCCCCGGCGTGGCCGACCCGGCCTGGCTGCCCGAGGTCCTAGGACCCGACGACGCTGCCGGCGAGCTGCAGTCGGCAGCCGCAGCCGCGCTCGGGCTCCCTGTCGGCATCCCGGTCGGCCCGGGCACCGGCGACAACATGGCGGCCGCCCTCGGGGTCGGGCTCGGCCCGGGCGACCTGTGCATGTCGCTCGGCACCAGCGGCACGGTCTACGCCTGCGCCGACCGGCCGGCGGCCGACCCCACCGGGGCCGTCGCCGGGTTCGCGGACGCCACCGGCGGGTTCCTGCCACTCGTGTGCACCCTCAACGCCACCAAGGTCACCGACGCCCTCGCAGCACTGCTGGGCGTGGACCACGCCACCTGGGACCAGCTCGCGCTCGACGGCACGTCGTCCGGGCTCACGCTGTTGCCGTGGTTCGACGGGGAGCGCACCCCGGACCGCCCCGATGCGACGGGGGTCCTCTCCGGACTTCGCCCGGACGTGTCGCGCGCTCAGCTCGCCCGCGCCGCGGTCGAGGGCGTGCTCTGCGGGCTGCTCGACGGCGTCGACGCGCTCGAGACGGCTGTCGGACCGGCCGCCGGTCGCCGCGTCCTGACCGGCGGCGGCGCACGCTCCGCCGCCTACCGACAGGTGCTCGCCGACCTCTCGGGCCAGTCCTGGACCGCAGTGGCCGACGAGGAGTTCGTCGCCCGCGGCGCCGCCCTCCAGGCCGCCGCGATCGCCAACGGGGCACCGGTCACGGCCCAGCTCGACACGTGGCCGACACCGGGGGGCGAGCTGGTCGAGCCCGGCCCGGCGGCTGTCGTCGGCCCCGAGGTCAGGACCGCCTACGCGCAGCTGCGCGACCGCAGCTGAGCGACGTCAGGCCGACCAGACGATCGACTGCTGCTCGGAGTAGGCGAGCATGCCGTAGCGGCCGCCGTCACGGCCCACGCCGGACTGCTTGAACCCGCCGAACGGCGCGTTGTCGTTGCGCTGCAGCGTGTTGAGGCCGACGTTGCCGGACCGGAGCTGTCGGGCCACCGAGAACGCACGGCCGTGGTCCTTGGTGAACACGTAGGAGTACAGGCCGAAGTCGCTGTCGTTGGCGATGGCGACGGCCTCCTCGGGCTCGTCGAACGGCACGACCACGACGACCGGGCCGAAGATCTCCTCGCGCACGGGGGTCATGGTGTTGTCGCAGCCCACCAGGAGCGTCGGCTCGAAGAAGAAACCCTTGTCCATGTGCTCGGGGCGCTTGCCGCCCACTGCGACCTCGGCACCCTCGGCCACGCCGGCGGCGACGTAGCCCTCGATGCGGCCACGCTGCGCGGCCGAGATGACGGGGCCCACGACGGTGTCCTTCTCGAGCGGGTCGCCCACCTTCAGGTAGCCGGCCGACATCTTGAGGCCCTCGACCAGCTGGTCGTGCACCGACCGGTGCACGATGACGCGGGTGGGGGCGGTACAGATCTGTCCGGAGTGGAACGCCCACACCGAGGTGATGCCGGCGATCGCCGCCTTGAGGTCCGCGTCCTCGAACACGATGCAGGCACCCTTGCCGCCCAGCTCGAGTAGCAGGCGCTTCATCTGGCTGCCGGCGACCTCGCCGATGCGCTGTCCCACGGCGGTCGAGCCGGTGAAGGAGATCATGTCGGTCTGCGGGTGGGCGACGATCGCCTCGGACGCCGGGATCGAGATGCCACCGACCACGTTGACCACGCCCGGCGGGAAGCCTGCGTCCTGCAGGATCTCGACCAGCTGGAACACCGCGAGCGGGTCCTGCGGGGCCGGCTTCACGACGACCGAGTTGCCCATGGCAAGGGCCGGGCCGATCTTGCCGGCCATGTTCACGAGCGGGAAGTTGTACGAGGTGATGCACGACACGACGCCGACCGGGGCGCGGTGCTCGACCGCAGAGACCAGGCCGCCGGGGGCGAGCGCCGTGGCGGACGACACGACCGGCTCGAGCGGCGTGATGGTCGACTCCGCGGCATAGGCGGCGTACTTGCGCAGCCGCGCCGAGGTCGACGGCACCTGCATGGTCTTGGCCACCCGGTACACCGCGCCGGTCTCGGCCTGGACGAGCGGCACCAGCTCTGCGGCCCGCTCGTCGATCAGGTCGGCCGCCCGGTTGAGCAGCGCGGCGCGCTCCTGGGGCTTGGTCCGCGACCAGGCGCCGAACGCCTCGGCGGCGGCCTCGACCGCGGCGTTGGCCTGCTCCACCGACGCGTCAGGGGCTGCCGCCACGACCTCTTCGGTCGCAGGGTTCACGACGTCGTAGGTGCCCGCCGGGGTCACCTTCTCGCCGCCGATGATGAGGGAGTACTCGCGCTCTGCCATAGGGCCGGGATGCTACGGCCGGGGCCCGTGCCTCGTCAGTTCCGGACGTGGCGGTTCCGGACGCGAGACGGCCGGCACTGCGCCGCAGCGCAGCACCGGCCGTCGATGCGTCCGGAGGACCTGGTCTCAGGGCTGCAGGTCGAGCCCGAACAGGTTGATCGCGTTGCCACGGACCAGCTTGCGCACGATCTCGGGCTCGAGGTGGCCCATGCGCTTCTGGACGATCTCCTTGGAGTGCGGCCACGTGGAGTCCG
>CAJANQ010000052.1 GCA_903941145.1 uncultured Actinomycetes bacterium | reverse complement strand
TGGATGATCGAGGAGGTCGACGGCGACCTGGTGCTCGTGCCGGGCGACGTGCTGTTCCTCCGCGGTTCGCCGGCCGGCCTGGTGCGCCTGCACGAGCTCGCTGCCGCACCGACCTGGGAGCCGCCGTCGCAGGCGCCCGCCGGTGCCCTCACCGACCTGGACCGCGCCGTCGACGTGCTGGTCGAGATGAAGAACGTGTCGGAGGCGGCCGTGGGCCTGGCCTACTCGGCGCTCGCGCTGCAGGACCCGGGTCTGGCCGCCGAGGTGCGTCACCTGGCCGAGCGCCTCGACGAGATGAAGGACCACCTGCAGCTGTGGGTGCTCCGTGCCGCCAAGCAGGACGTCGACCCCTCCCCGCTGCGCGGGCTGCTGCAGCTGGCCTCGGCGGCGGAGGAGCTGGGCGACCAGGCCAACCAGATGGTGTGGCTCATCACCGACGACTGGGAGTTCCACCCGATCGTGAAGGTCGCCCTGGGCGAGGCCGACGTGGTCGCCACCCGGGTCCCGGTCGCTCCGGGGTCGGTGGCCGACGGCCGCACGCTCGGTGAGCTGCAGCTCGACATCGAGCCCGGGTTCACGGTGCTCGCCATCCGCCGCGACAACCGCTACCTCTACCGGCCCCGAGGGTTCGTGGTGCTGCGGGCCGACGACGACCTGATCGCCACCGGCCCGGCCGAGGGGCGCGGCCGTCTGGCCGAGCTCTGCGGATGGTCCGTGGTGGTCGACCCCGACGACCCCGAGCACGAGTTCGAGCTGGTCCCGCTCGGCTCCAGCCGCTGACCGGCACCTTCCGATGACTGCTCCCCTCCGCATCCTGAGTGTCCACGCCCACCCTGACGACGAGGCCTCCAAGGGCGCGCCCACGGTGGCCCGCTACCTGGCGAGCGGCGTCGGTGCGACGCTTGTGTGCTGCACCGGCGGCGAGTGCGGCGAGGTGCTCAACCCGGCGCTCGACACGCCCGAGGTGTGGGCCGACCTGGCGGCGGTGCGCCGTCGTGAGCTCGACGAGTCGACCCGGATCATCGGCTACGACACCGTCGAGCTGCTCGGCTACCGCGACTCGGGCATGCCCGACACCGAGGACAATGCCCGTGCCGACAACTTCTGGAACGCCCCGCTCGACGAGGCGGCCGCCAAACTGGCCCGGATCATCCGCCGGGACCGCCCGCAGGTGGTGCTCACCTACGGCGACGACCAGCAGCACTCCGCGCACCCCGACCACCTGAAGGTGCACGACATCCCCGGTCCGGCGGTCGAGCTGGCCGCCGACGCGTCGTGGGAGCCGTCGGCGGGGGAGCCCTGGCAGGTCCTGAAGGTCTACTACTCGGTCTGGTCCGCCGCCCGGATGCTGAAGATGCACGAGAAGTTTGTCGAGCTGGGCCTCGAGTCGCCGTTCGACGACGAGTGGATCGGCAAGGTCAAGCAGTTCGGCCAGGACCACCGGATCACGACGAGCATCGACATCGCGGACTTCTACGAGGTCCGGGAGCACGCACTTCGGGCGCACGCCACCCAGGTCGACCCAGAGTCCTCGTTCTGGTTCGGCCTGCCGACCGAGGTGGCCCGCGACCTGCACCCCTTCGAGGACTTCATCCTGGCCACCAGCTCGGTGGGCATGGACGTCCCCGAGGCCGACCTCTTCGCCGGCGTCCCCGGCTGGGGAGGGTTCGGCGATGACTGAGTCCGTCTCGCTGGCCGAGCGGCTCGGGTACGCCCCCGACGCCAAGCTGCTGATCCTCAACGCCGACGACCTCGGCATGTGCCACTCGGCCAACGAGGGCGTCTACGAGGCACTGCGCAACGGCCGCTGCACCTCGGCCTCGCTCATGGTCCCCTGCCCGTGGGCCCGTGAGGCTGCTGCGCAGTACCGCGGCGAGGACGTCGGCGTGCACCTGACGTTGAACGCCGAGTTCGAGCTCTACCGCTGGGGCCCCTGCACCCAGTCCCCGTCGCTGCTCGGCGGCGACGGCGGGTTCCCCGGCACCATCGAGGACGTCTGGGACCACGCCGACCTTGACGAGGCTCGCCGCGAGCTGCGCGCCCAGGTCGAGCGGGCGATCCTCTGGGGGTTCGACGTCACCCACCTGGACTCCCACATGGGCACGCTCCAGCTGCGGCCCGAGTTCTTCGACGTCTACCTGGACCTGGCGGTCGACTTCGACCTGCCGCTGCGGCTCTCGGGCTGGTCGACCCAGCAGTTCGTGGGGTTCCCGTTCCGGGAGCTGGCGGCCGAGGAGGGGATCGTGAGCCCCGACCACCTGGTCGTCTACCCGGGTGTGGGGGCGCGGCAGGCGCTCACCGACACGCTCGCCGACCTGCGGCCCGGCGTGACCGAGCTCTATGTCCACCCTGCGGTCGACAGCGCCGAGCTGCGAGCACTGGCGCCCGACTCGGCCGGACGTGTCGACGACCTGCGGCTCATGACCGAGACCGACGCGCTGGACGAGGCGCTCTTGGCGGCCGGCGCCGAGCTCGTCGGCTGGCGGGCGCTGCGCGACCTGCAGCGCGCCGAGCGCTCCTGAACTGCTTGGCTACTTCTGGAAGGGTGCCTCGCACGCGCCCCAGAGGCCACGGTTCTGCGAGCGGGCCTGGGACGCCGCCTGCTTGAACTCCGACGTGTGCGCCACGTTGGGCGGGAACGTGTACTGGTTGGCGAACCCGTCGGTGACCTGGGCCAGGTTCACGAAGAGCCCGTCCGAGGCCCGGTAGACGTAGCCGAGCACACGGCCGAACTTGTCGCGGGGCTCGACGTCACGCTCGATGCGGATGGCGGTGCCGGGCGGGACGAGCTCCTCGAGGTGGCGCGAGGCCTCCTTGCCGAAGCACATGGCCGGCCGGTCCGGGTCGACGGACTCCGGCGTGTTGATGCCGATGAGTCGCACCCTCTCCCGCTGGCCGCCGATCACGGCCATGAGCGTGTCGCCGTCGACGATGCGGTCCACCTTGGCGTTGGACTCGACCGGCTTGGCCCCGGACTGCGCCGAGGTTGGCCTGGTGGTCGGCGACGAACCCTCGGGTGCCGACGTGGCCGGGGCGAAGGTGGCCGGGGAGGAGGACGGGGACGAGGTGCCGCTCGCCGAGCTGTCGTCGGCCGACGAGCACGCAGCGCCCGACAGCAGCACTACCGCCGTCAGCGCGGCCAGGGCACCCCGACGCACGTCAGACCGTCTCGATGAGCGTGCCGGTGCCCAGACCGCCGCCGCAGCACATGGAGATGAGGGCGGAGCCGCCGCCCTGACGCTCGAGCTCGTGGAGGGCCTTGGTCACCAAGAAGGCGCCGGTGGCGCCGAGCGGGTGGCCGAGCGCAATGGCGCCGCCGTTGGGGTTGGTCTTGGCCAGGTCGGCGCCGACCTCCTTGGCCCACGCGAGCACGACCGAGGCAAAGGCCTCGTTGATCTCGAACACGTCGATGGAGTCGATGGACCGGCCGGTGCGCTCGAGCAGGCGCTTGGTGGCGTCCATCGGGCCGGTGAGCATGAGGACCGGGTCCACGCCGACCAGGCACGTGTCGACCACACGGGCACGCGGCGTCAGGCCGAGGGCCTGGGCCTTGGCGGCGGTCATCATGAGCACGGCGGCGGCGCCGTCGGAGATCTGCGACGACGAGCCGGCGGTGTGCACGCCATTCTCGCGGGCGACGGGCTTGAGCGTGGCGAGCTTCTCTACCGTGGTCTCGCGCAGGCCCTCGTCCTTGGAGATGGTGACCGTGTTGCCGGTGGGCTCGCGGTCCTCGCCCAGCTCGGGAGCGTCGACCGGCACGACCTGGGTGCCGAAGCGGTCCTCGGCCCATGCTGCGGCAGCCCGGCGCTGGGACTCGACGGCGAACTCGTCGACGTCGGCGCGAGTCACGCCCCACTGCTCGGCGATGCGCTCGGCACCCTCGAACTGCGACGTGAACTCGTACTCCGAGAAGTAGGTCTTGGGGATCGGCACGCCGAGGCCGAGCTTCTTGGAGCTGTTGGAACCGATCGGCACGCTGGACATGGACTCGACGCCGCAGGCGATGGCGACGTCGGCCACGCCGGAGCCGACGAGGGCGGTGGCGATGTTGGTGGCCTGCTGGGAGGACCCGCACTGGGTGTCCACCGTGGTGGCGGCCACTCCCATGGGCAGGCCGGCTGCGAGCCACGAGGTGCGGGTGATGTTGAACGACTGGGCGCCGACCTGGCTCACGCAGCCGCCGACAACCTGGTCGACCACGGAGGGGTCGATCCCGGTGCGCTCGACGAGCGCCTTGAGGGCCGCACCCTCGAGGTCGGCCGGGTGGACCCCGCTCAGGCCACCGTTGCGGCGGCCGATGGGGGTGCGGACAGCATCGACGATGACGACGTCGTTCGGGGCAAGTTCAGACATGGCGGGCATCCTACGGCGCAGCGCCCGGGTGGACGTCAGGCCGCCGACTGCTTGCGGTGGGTGCGCCCGGCGAGGAGCTCGGCCTCTCGCTGTGCCGCCCGCTGGGTGTCCCGCTCACGGGCACGCTGCCGGGCCTCGGCCAGGGCGGCGCGGGCCTCTGCCACGCCGCGGCGACCCACTTCTTTGGAGTCGCGTGCGGGACGGCGCGCGGCGCTGGAGGTGAAGTCGGTCCGGGTGCTGATCGGAAGTCGCTCTGCCATGCGGCCAGTGTGCCGACGGGGTGCGACACGGGCCACGGGGAGGGGCCCCTTCTGAGCGTCAGGACAGGTTCAGCGAGCCGGTCAGCACGGAGCCGGAGGCGACCCGGTCAGCACGGAGCCGGAGGCGACCCGGTCAGCACGGAGCCGGAGGCGACCCGGTCAGCACGGAGCCGGAGGCGACCCGGTCAGCA
>CAJANQ010000051.1 GCA_903941145.1 uncultured Actinomycetes bacterium | reverse complement strand
TCGGCGTGGTGCTGCTCGGCAAGGGCGGTGACGGATACTCCGGCTCGGGGACCGAGGCGGTCTCGCTGGACCGTCGCAACTCCGAGGGCACGGTGTCGGTGCAGGGCAACATCCTGGTGTCCGAGAAGGTCGTCGACGACGCCGTCGCCACGTTCGACCGGACCGACGGCCCGCTCGCCAAGAAGCTGCTCGCCGCGCTCGAGGCCGGCTCCAAGGCCGGCGGTGACTCCCGCTGCGGGGCGCAGACCGCGTCGGCCGCCAGCCTGATCGTCGCGAAGCCGGGGGACCCGGTCTGGGCCCGGACCGACGCACCGCTCTCCGGCGACCTGTCCCGTGGCGAGCCGGTGCCGTCGACCTTCGTCTCGGTGGTGAACCGTCGCGGCGGCCCGAACCCGGTCGAGGGGCTCGTCGAGGCGTACGAGTCTGCGACGCCGGTGGACGGCAAGATCAAGGTGCGCAAGGTGCAGTTCGGCGGCGAGGCCGCGTCCCCCGTCGTCGTGTTCGGCCTGCTGGGCGCGATCGGGCTGCTGGTGCTGGTCGGCATCGTGGTGGTGGCGACTGCGTCCAAGCGTCGCTCGGCGCGCCGGGCCGCCGAGCAGGCGGCGCTCGCCGACCTGCCGCCCGACGAAGCCGTCGCGAGCGTGGCCGCGGAACCCGGGACTGACGCCTGACCGCCCGGACGACGGGGGAGTGGCCGGCCGGTACGGTTGCGGCATGGCGCTCTCGCTGACCGTCCTCGGCTGTTCCGGCACCTACGCGGCGCCCGGCGGTGCGTGTTCGGGCTACCTGCTCCGGAGCACGACCACCACGGTGCTCGTCGACTGCGGTCCCGGCACGCTCGCCAACCTGCAGGAACACGTCTCGCTGCTCGACCTTGACGCCGTGGTCGTGACCCACGAGCACCCCGACCACTGGCTCGAGCTCCCTGTCATGCGCAACGCGCTCAAGTACGGCGTCCGTCGCACCGGCGTCCCGCTGTTCACGACGGCCGGCACGCTGGAGCTCGGCCGCCCGTTCGGCCTGGCGCCGGGTGCGTTCACGGCTGCGACCGTTGCCGACGGCGACTCGGTCCAGGTCGGCGACCTGGTGTTCCGGTTCTTCCGGACCGACCACCCCGTCGAGACGCTGGCGGTGCGGGTCGACTGCGGCGACGAGTCCGTCGGCTACTCCTCCGACACCGGCCCGGGCTGGTCGTGCGAGGCGCTCGGCGAGGGGCTCGACCTGCTGGTGGCCGAGGCCACGTTCCGCGACGGCGACGGCAACGGGCCGGTGCACCTGACCGCCCGGCAGGCCGGCGAGCAGGCCCGGGCCGTCGGTGCCCGTCGCCTGGTCATCACACACCTCGCGCCCGGCTCGGACGAGGCCGGGGCGGTCGCCGAGGCGGCCGACGCCTATGGTGCGCCCGTGGAGGCCGCGCAGGTGAACACCACCTACGCGGTGTGAAGGACCGCTGACCCACGAAACTGGAGACCCCCCTTGAGGAACGACGGCCGCGCCTACGACGAGCTGCGCACGCTGACCTTTGAACGCGACTACACGGAGTTCGCCCCCGGCTCGGTGCTGGTGAGCTTTGGCAGCACCAAGGTGCTGTGCACCGCCATGCTGGACGACGGCGTGCCGCGCTGGATGAAGGGCAGCGGCAAGGGCTGGGTCACCGCCGAGTACTCGATGCTCCCCGGCTCGTCGCCCGAGCGGATCCGTCGTGAGACCAAGGGACCGAAGGGCCGCACCCAGGAGATCCAGCGGCTCATCGGGCGTTCGCTCCGGGCCGTGTGTGACATGCACGTCCTGGGCGAGCAGCAGATCATGGTCGACTGCGACGTGCTCCAGGCCGACGGCGGCACCCGTACCGCGTCGATCTGTGGCGCCTACCTGGCACTGCACGACTGCATCACCCGCATGCGCCAGGCCCGCCTGCTCGTGGGCGACCCGCTCACCGACCTTCTCGCCGCCATCTCGGTCGGCGTGGTCGACGGGGAGCCGTGCCTCGACCTCCCCTACGAGGAGGACTCCCGCGCCGAGACCGACATGAACGTCGTCATGACCGGCAGCGGTGCGTTCGTCGAGGTGCAGGGGACTGCCGAGGGTGCGCCGTTCAGCCGCTCCGAGCTCGATGCGCTCCTGGTGCTGGCCGAGGGCGGCATCCGCACGATCAACGACCTGCAGCGCGAGTACCTGGCCGAGCCGCCGGCGCCGCGCACGTTCGGCCGCTGAGCCGTCCCGCGCTGACAGGCTGACCGTGGCCCCGCTGCCCGACCGCATCGTCCTGGCCTCGGCCAACCCCAAGAAGGTCGCTGAGATACGCGACCTGCTGGCTGCCGCGTTCGGCGACGCCGTCGAGCTGGTGCCCCGTCCCGACGACGTGCCCGAGGTGGTCGAGGACGCCCCCGACTTCGTCGGCAACGCGCGGCTCAAAGCCGTCGCGCTGTGCGAGGCCACGGGGCTGGCGGCGCTGGCCGACGACTCCGGCCTCGAGGTCGACGCGCTCGGCGGCGAGCCTGGCGTGCGGTCGGCCCGGTACGCAGGGGATGACGCCACCGACCTCGACAACGTCGACCTGCTGCTGAACGAGCTCCTGCGCCAGGGGGCGGTGGACCGTGACGACCGCACGGCCCGGTTCCGCTGCGTGCTCGTGCTGCGGTACCCGGACGGCCGAGAGGTGGTCGCCAAGGGCCACGTCGAAGGGTGGATCACCGGGGCCCGCCACGGGTCCAACGGCTTCGGGTACGACCCCGTGTTCCAGCCCGTCGAGGGGACAGGGACGACGTTCGCCCAGATGTCGCCCGAGAAGAAGCACGCGATCAGCCACCGCGGCCGCGCCCTCGCCACCCTGGTCGCCAAGCTCCGCCCCTAACCCCCCGCCCCCCTCTCCCAGCTCCCTCTCTCCCCCCCTCCCGAAATCTGGCTCCTCGCAGCGATATGTGCGCCAGTTCCGTCC
>CAJANQ010000050.1 GCA_903941145.1 uncultured Actinomycetes bacterium | reverse complement strand
GTCGGTGCCGACGAGCTCGAGGCGGGCGAGGTCACCCTCCGTCCGCTCCGCAACCACGACGCCGCCGGCGGTGAGCAGCGCCGGGTGCGCCGCGACGCGCTGGTGGCCGAGCTGCGCGCCCTGCGCGCCACTAACTGACTGCCCGCCCGGGCGACGACAAGCACTGAACGACAGGACTGACGGGACACTCATGAGCGACAAGATGCGGACCCACTACTGCGGCGACCTCCGGGCGGCCGACAACGGCAGCGAGGTGTCGGTGTGCGGCTGGGTGTCGCGGCGCCGGGAGCACGGCGAGCACCTGGCGTTCGTCGACCTGCGCGACCACACCGGCGTGGTCCAGTGCGTGGTGGACGGCGCGGCCGACCTGCGCAGCGAGTACGTCGTGCGGATCACCGGCACCGTCCGGCCCCGGCCCGACGGCACCGTGAACCCGGCCCTCGCCACCGGCGAGGTCGAGGTGGGGGACTGCACCGTCGAGGTGCTGTCCGTGGCAGAGCCGCCGCCGTTCCCCCTCGACGACCGTGCTGCCGGCGTGGACGAGACGGTGCGCCTCCGCCACCGGTACCTCGACCTGCGCCGCACCGAGATGCAGCGCAACCTCCGGTCCCGTGCCGCGGCCGTGTCGGCAGTGCGTCGCGCCATGGACGGGCAGGGGTTCGTCGAGGTCGAGACCCCCATGCTGATCGCCTCGACGCCCGAGGGTGCCCGCGACTTCGTCGTGCCGTCCCGGACCCGTCCCGGCACGTTCTACGCGCTCCCGCAGAGCCCGCAGCTGTTCAAGCAGCTCTGCATGGTCGGCGGCATCGACCGTTACTTCCAGGTCGCCCGCTGCATGCGTGACGAGGACCTGCGTGCCGACCGGCAGTTCGAGTTCACCCAGCTCGACATGGAGATGTCGTTCGCCGGCCAGGAGGACGTCCTCGCCGCCGTGACCGTCGCCGTGGCCGCCGCCGTCGAGGCTGTCACCGGCCAGTCCGTCGGCGAGATCCCCCGCATGACCTGGCGCGAGGCGATGGACCGCTACGGCTCCGACAAGCCCGACGTCCGGTTCGGCATGGAGCTCGTCGACGTCACCGAGGTGTTCGCCTCGACCGAGTTCAACGCCTTCAAGGCGCCGTGCATCAAGGCTGTCCGCCACGCCGGCGGCTCCGAGGGCACCGGCCGCAACCGTCTCGACGACCTGACCGACCGCGCCAAGCGCTGGGGCGCCAAGGGCCTGGTCTGGATGCGCGTCGAGCAGGGTGACGACGGCGTCACGCTCAACTCGCCGGTCGCCAAGTTCCTGTCCGACGACGAGAAGTCGGCGCTGCTCGCCGCCACTGGCGCCGAGGTCGGCGACCTGCTGTACCTGGTGGCCGACGGCTGGCGCCGGGCGTGCCACGTCCTCGGGCTGATCCGCCTCGAGCTCGGCCGCATGCCGGTCGACGAGGGAGGTCTGCAGTTCCTGTGGGTCGTCGACTTCCCGCTGTTCGAGGACGTCGACGAGGTGACCGGGAAGCCGGTGCCCGCCCACCATCCCTTCACGATGCCGAACGACGAGGACGCCCCGCTGCTCGACGGCGGCCCCGAGGACCTGCTGCGCATGCGGTCCCAGGCCTACGACCTGGTGCTCAACGGCTGGGAGCTGGGCTCCGGCTCCGTCCGAATCCATCGCGGCGACCTCCAGCAGAAGATCTTCGACCTGCTCGGCATCTCGTTCGAGGAGGCCCACGCCAAGTTCGGGTTCCTGCTCGACGCGTTCCGCTACGGCGCCCCGCCGCACGCCGGGTTCGCCTTCGGCGTCGACCGGCTGGTGGCGCTCCTCGTCGGCGAGGAGAACATCCGCGAGGTCATCGCGTTCCCCAAGACCCAGTCGGGCACCGACCCGCTCACCTCTGCACCCACGGCCGTCGAGGCCGACGTGCTCGCCGAGCTGGGCCTGCGGCTGCTGCCCCAGGGCACCTGAGTCCGGCCACCCCGTCGCGGGGTAGTTGACACACCGCCGCCGGTCGCTCAGGCTGGCGGGGCAAAGAACACCCAGCTGGAAGTGCAGGGGAAGCCGGTCAAAGTCCGGCGCTGTCCCGCAACCGTAGGTGGACCCTCGGGTCCACGAGCCGGAATGCCTGCCTGCCAGCTGGCTCCTCACAACCGTCGTGGACAGCGGTTCGGGAGCCGGGGGACAGGGCGTCGTTCCGTCGCTGCTGCTCCGGCCCGTGCCGTCGTCCGGGACCCGAGCACTGGAACCGACATGCACCGAACCACCTCTGACGCACGTGGACCTGCGTCACGAGCAGCTCGGGCCCTCCTCGCGACCTGCGTCGCGCTGCTGGCCCTGCTGAGTACCACCCTGCTGCCCGCTGCGGCGGCCGAGCCGCTCTCACCGTCGCCCGCGACCGCCGCGACCTACGGCGCCAGCTGGCTCGCCGCGAAGGCCGCAGCAAGCACCCCGCTCAAGGGCTTCGACGGCACGTCGGACGACTGGGGCCTGACACTCGACGCAGGGCTCGCGCTGGCGTCGTCGGGCGTCGGCGGCACCGCGGCCAACAGCATCTGGACCGCCGTCGTGGCCAACCGTGAGGCTGCCCTCGTCACCGGCACCGACAACCCGGGCCGTCTGGGTCGAGCCGTGATGCTCGCCGTGGCGCTGGGCAAGGACCCGCGCAACGTCGGGGCGGCGCCGGGCAACGACCTGGTGGCCCGCATCGGGGCCTCCCGCGCCGTTGCCGGCCCGGACGCTGGCCTCTACGGCTCGTCCGACCCGACCTACGACGGCGTCTTCCGCCAGTCCTACGCGCTCATGGCGCTGGCGGCGGCGGGCACGGTCCCGGACCCCACGGCCACCGAGTGGCTGGACCGTCAGCAGTGTGCCGACGGGTCGTGGATGCCGTACCGGTCGGACCTGTCGGTCGCGTGCGCGTTCGACGCCGGCCTCTACGTGGGTCCCGACTCCAACTCCACGTCGGTCGCGGTCGAGGCTCTCGTGGCGCTGGACCGCTCGGCGTCCCGTGTCGCGTCGGCCCTGACGTGGATCGACACCAACCAGAACACCGACGGCGGATGGGGCTTCTACCCCGGCGACCCGACGGACCCGAACTCCACAGGGCTGGTGGTGCAGGCGCTCGCCGCGGCGGGGAAGCTCGCCGACGCTGCGTTCACCGACAAGTCCGCGACGCCGCAGGCCGCGCTGGTGGGGTTCCAGCTGACCTGTGCCCAGCCCGCTGCCGACCGAGGTGCGCTCACCTATCCGGGCTCGGCGAACGCGGCCAACAGCTTTGCGACGGCACAGGGCGTGCCGGCGCTGGCTGGCCGCGCGTTCCCGCTCTCGGCGCAGACCCTCACCGCCGGCGTCCCTGCCGTCCCGTGCGAGGTGGCGACGACCACGACGACCACCTCGTCCACGACCACGACCACGTCCACCACGACCACGTCGCTCGCGGTCACGACCACGGCCGCGGCCTCCGACCAGGACGCGCCGGCCGCGTCGGTGCTCGGGGTGCAGGCCGAGTCGGCGCCGTCCGGACAGCTGGCCGACACCGGGTCCAGCAGCATCGGCACGGCACTCGCCGGCGCCACGCTGCTGCTCCTCGGCCTGGGGCTGTCGATCCTCTCCGTCCGCCGACGTTGAACCGGACGGTCGGGACCGTGCGCCGGGCGACGGCGGTGGGTGCGCTGCTCTTCGCGTTCGCGTTCGTGGCTGTCGTGCACGCGCCGCCGGCCGGGGCCGTGGTCTCGTGCGGCCCGCCGCCAGCCGGGTCGGCGTCGGTCGCGGTGGTGGTGGACACCGGCTCGGGCGAGCCGCTCGTGCGCTGCGTGACGGTGAAGGAGGGGGCTAGCGGACGTGATGCCCTGGTTGCGGCGGGGATCCCGTTCCGGGTCGGGACCGGCACTCCGGCCGACAACAACCAGGGCGGGGCCTTCCTGTGCGGGATCCTGGGCGTGCCGCAGTCGGGCTGTGCCGCCCCGACCGCAAAAGGTGTCTCGTACTGGGCCTACTACCGGCAGACCGCTGGTGCGGCGTGGACCTACTCGAGGGTCGGGTTCTTCACCCCGGTGACCTCGCGCTGCGCCGTCGAGGGCTGGCGCTGGACCACGACGGGCGGCGTGGCCGCGTCCGACAACCCCCGTCCCCGGGTCGCTCCGCCGGTCGTGACGTGTTCGACGGCGTCGCCGCCGGCCGCGCCGTCGGCGACCGTCGCGCCGTCGGCCCAGGCGCCGGCCGCCACAACTGCACCCGGCCCGGCGGTGCCCGCAGCCCCATCTGCTCCCGCTGCCCCGGTGCCGACGACCACCGCCGCGACCGTGCCGCCGGCCACGGCGCCTGCGGCCGAGGTGGCCGGACGGACCGCGGAGGTACCTGCGTCGCCGAGCACGACGACGTCGGGCGGCCGGCCGTCGAGCACCACTCCGCCCGACGGGGCCGCGAACGGGACGGAGCAGGCGGCGCGGTCCACGGCCCCGTCCTCCGGGGGCGGCGTCCCCTGGGTCGCGGTGGGAGCCGTCGCCGTCGCCGCGCTGATCGGACTCGGCGCCGTCGTCCGTGGGCGTCGCGCCGGATGATGGTCCGTCCCGACCTCCGGGAGGTGGCCGCAGCGTCGCAGGACCTCGAGGCCGTCGAGCCGCCAGGCGGTGCCGTGCTGGTCGACCGGCGCGGTCGGCCGCACCGATGGCTGCACCCGGTCGCGTGGTGGGCCTGGGGCATCGGCGTGTCCGTGGCGGCCGCCCGGACCACCAACCCGCTGCTGCTGCTCCTGCTCGGTGTGGCCGTGGTCCACGTCGCCGTCGTCCGCCGCCGGCCAGGACCGGCCGGCCGCTCGGTCCGCATGTTCGTGCAGCTCGGTCTGTTCGTGATCGCAGTCCGGATGGTGCTCACCGTCGTGTTCTCGGCCCCGGGGGCCGGCCGGACGGTGTTCTCGCTCCCGCAGCCGCCCCTGCCGCCGTGGCTCTCAGGCCTGGGCCTGGGCGGTGCAGTGACGGCGGACCAGCTGCTCGGTGCGTTCTACGGCGGCTGCCGCCTGGCAGTGGTGCTCGTCTGTTTCGGTGCCGTCAACACGGTGAGCAGCGGCTACCGGCTGGTCCGGTCGCTCCCGGCCGCGCTGCACGAGGCCGGGGTCGCCGTGGGGGTCGCCGTGACGCTCGCCCCCGAGCTGGTGTCCGAGGTGGCCCGCGTACGTGCCGCCCGGCGGCTCCGGGGCAGGGCCGGTGGTCTGCGCGGCGTCCGGGGCACGGTGCTGCCGGTGCTCGGCGCCGCGCTCGAGCGCTCGGTCGACATGGCGGCGTCGATGGACGTCCGGGGCTACGGCCGTCGGGCCGGCACGACCAGGTCCCAGCGGTTCGTCGACGGGCTGCTGCTCGGCGCCGTGGCCGTGCTGCTGATGTCCGGCCTCTACGGCCGGCTGTCGCCCGGCGCACCCGGGCTCATGGGTCTCCCCGCCCTGGCGGGTGGCGGGGTGCTGCTCGGCGTCGTGCTGTGGCGCGGGTCGCGGCGCAGCACCCGCACCGTCTACGGCCGCGACCCGTGGGCCCTCCCCGAGTGGGCCGTCGCCGGGTCGGGCGTGCTCTGCGCCGCCCTGGTCAGCGTGTCGTCCGACCTGGTGCTGCACCCGCTCGTCGCACCGTTCGCCTGGCCCACGCTCACCGTCGGGACCGCGCTGGCGGTGTGCTGTGCCCTGGTGCCGGGCGTCGTCGCGCCGCTGCCGCCCGGGAGTCCGGCGTGACCCCGGTCGTCGAGCTCCGCGACGTCACGTTCCGCTACACCCCGGAAGGTCCGGCGGTGCTCGACGGCGTGGACCTGTCCATCGACGAAGGCACCCTCTGTCTCGTGGTCGGCCCGACGGGCGGCGGGAAGTCGACCCTGCTGGGTGCGGTCCCCGGCCTCGTGCCCCGGTTCACCGGCGGCCATCTGGCCGGCACCGTCACCGTAGGGGGACGGTCCACCGCCGAGTTCCCTCCCCGGGAGCTGGCCGACGTCGTCGGCACCGTCGGTCAGGACCCGCTGGCCGGGTTCGTCACCGACACCGTGGCGGACGAGGTCGTGTTCGTGATGGAGAACCTGGGCACCCCGGTCGACGTCATGCGCCGTCGCCTCGAGGACACCCTCGACCTCATGGGCCTGGCCGAGGTGCGGGACCGTCCGCTCAGGGCGCTGTCCGGCGGCCAGCAGCAGCGGGTGGCCATCGCCGCGGTGCTCGCCGCGGGCCCCAAGGTCCTGGTGCTGGACGAGCCGACGTCGGCCCTGGACCCTGCAGCGGCCGACGAGGTCCTGTCCGCCATCACCCGGCTCGTCCACGACGTCGGGCTCACGGTGGTCATGGCCGAGCACCGGCTGGAGCGTGTCGTGCAGTTCGCCGACACCGTCGTGGTCGTCCCCGGCGACGGCACGGTGCGGTCCGGTCCGCCCCGGGACCTGCTGGTGGCCCCGGCGCCGCGGCCACCGGTGATGCTGCTCGGTGAGCTGGCCGGCTGGGACCCGGTGCCGCTCACCGTCCGCGAGGCCCGCCGCGACCGGGCGTCGCTCCGTGAGTGCCTCGCCGGCGTCCCGGGGCCGGAGCTCACGGACCTCTCCGAGCGCCCGGTCGTCGCCTCGGCCGCCGGGGTCGCCGCCCGCTACGGCCCGGTGGTCGCGCTCGAGGGCGTCGACCTGGAGCTGCGTCAGGGCGAGGTCACCGCGCTCATGGGTCGCAACGGATCGGGCAAGTCCACGCTGCTCTCGCTGCTCGCCGGCATGCGTCCTCCCCGTTCCGGACGGGTCGAGGTGCTCGGGGCCGACCCTGTGCGGCTGTCACCCGACCAGCTCGTCCGGTCGGTCGGCCTCGTGCCCCAGGACCCCGCGATGCTGCTGTTCTGCGAGCGGGTCGACGACGAGTGCGCGGCCGCCGACCAGGACGCCGGCGCCGCCCCCGGCACCACCGCCGCGCTGCTGGCGTCGATGGTGGGCGACGTCGACCCGGAGCTGCACCCCCGTGACCTCTCGGAGGGGCAGCGCCTCGCGCTGGCCGTCGCCGTGGTCATGGCGGCCGGTCCCGCAGTGCTCTGCCTCGACGAGCCCACCCGCGGGCTGGACCACGACGCCAAGACGGCACTCGTGGCCGACCTCCGCCGTCTGGCCGCGGCCGGGACCTCGGTGGTCCTGGCGAGCCACGACGTCGAGCTGGTGGCTGAGGTCGCGGACCGCGTGGTCCTGCTCGCCAACGGCCGGGTGGTCGAGGACGGGCCGGCCCGTCGGGTGGTCTGCCAGACGCCGGTGTTCGCGCCGCAGGTCGCCCGCATCCTGGGCGACGACCGCTGGCTGACGGTCGAAGAGGTCGCCGGCGCCTTCGCCCGGGGCGCCGCCGGCGCAAGGGAGGCGGGGGAGTGAGCGCCGTCGCTGCGAGCCGTCGGGCCGCGCTGCTGCTGGGTCTCACCACCGCGGTGGGCCTGGTCGCGTTCTGCTGGCCACTTCTGGCCCCGCCCGGTGCGGGCGCCTCGGTGGACCTGGCCCACCTGTCGGACGCACCGTGGGTCTTCCTCCTGCTGGTGCCGCTCCTGCTCGGGGTCGTGGTCTCGGAGCTCGCGGCCGGGGGCATGGACTCACGGTCCGTCGCGCTCCTGGGCGTGCTGGCGGCGTGCGCCTCGGCACTGCGGCTGGCCGGTGCCGGCGTGACCGGATTCGAGGCCGTCTTCTTCCTGCTCATCCCGGCCGGCCGGGTCCTCGGCCGGAGGTTCGGGTTCGTCCTGGGTGCCGTCACGCTCGTGGCCTCGGCGCTGCTGACCGGCGGCGTGGGCCCGTGGCTCCCGTTCCAGATGCTGGCCGCCGCATGGATCGGGTACGGCGCCGGCTGCCTGCCACGGGCCAGGGGCAGGTCCGAGGTGGCGCTGCTCGCCGGCTACGGCGTGGTGGCCGGTCTGGCCTACGGCCTGGTGCTCGACCTGTGGTTCTGGCCGTTCGCGCTCGACGACGGCTCGGCGGTCGCCTACGTGGCCGGCGCACCGGTGACCGCCAACCTGGGCCGGTTCTGGGTGTTCCACCTGACGACGTCGATGGGCTGGGACCTTCCGCGGGCGGCCACCAACGCGCTGCTCATGGTGCTGGCCGGCCCGGCCGTGCTCGCCGCGCTCCGGCGGGCGTCGCGGCGGGCGTCCTTCGGGGTGCCGGTGGTGTTCACGCCCGCCCGGTCCGAGGCGGCGGCCCCGGGTGTCGGGACGGGCACCTAGCCTGACGCTGTGGCTCCGGAGCCGAACGACCTCTTCAGCTCAGTGGCGGCCGACCGTCTGGCCCAGCGGGGACCGCTCGCGGACCGGCTCCGGCCCCGCACCCTTGACGACGTCGTGGGCCAGGAGCACCTGCTCGGACCTGGCCGGCCGCTCCGGGCCCTCGTCGACGCCGACCGGCTCTCCTCGGTCATCCTCTGGGGCCCTCCGGGCACCGGCAAGACCACGGTCGCCCGGCTCGTCGCGCAGTCCTCCTCCAAGGAGTTCGTGCCGCTCTCGGCGGTGACGGCGACGGTCAAGGACATCCGTGAGGTGGCGGCCGCCGCGCAGATGCGGCTGGGTTCGCACGGCACCGGCACGATCCTCTTCCTCGACGAGATCCACCGCTTCACCAAGTCCCAGCAGGACGCGCTCCTGCCCTCGGTCGAGACCGGGCTGCTGGTCCTGGTGGGTGCCACCACCGAGAACCCGTACTTCGAGGTCAACGCACCGCTCATGAGCCGGTCCACGCTGTTCCGGCTGCAGCCGCTGGGGCCGCCCGCGCTCGCCGAGCTGGCCCGCCGCGGGCTCGACGCCGAGGGGGCCACCGCCGACGACGACGCCGTCGCCCACCTCGTCGACCGGTGCGGGGGCGACGGACGGCACCTGCTCACCAGCCTCGAGGTCGCACTCGCGCTCGCGGCACAGCGGGCCGGCACCGGGCAGGTCCGCGTCGAGCTGGTCGACGCCGAGGGTGCGCTGGGCGCCTCGCCGGTCCGGTACGGGCAGGACGACCACTACGACGTGGTCTCGGCGTTCATCAAGTCCATACGGGGCTCCGACCCTGACGCGGCGCTGCACTGGCTGGCCCGCATGCTCGAGGCGGGGGAGGACGCCCGGTTCATCGTCCGTCGGCTGCTGGTCTCGGCCTCGGAGGACGTCGGCATGGCCGACCCGCTCGCCCTGGTGGTGGTGGAGGCCGCCGCCCGCGCCGTGGACCACGTGGGCCTGCCTGAGGCCCGGATCAACCTGGCGCAGGCCACCGTGCACCTGGCGCTCGCCCCCAAGTCGTCGAGCGCGTACGCCGGCCTGGACCGGGCCATCGCCGACGTGCGGTCCCGGCCGGTCGGCGAGGTCCCTGCGCACCTGCGTGACGCGCACTACTCGGGCGCCAAGCACCTGGGGCACGGCAAGGGCTACCAGTACCCGCACGACGCGCCCGCCGGCTGGGTCCCCCAGCAGTACCTGCCGGACGAGCTCCAGGGCCGCACCTACTACGAGCCGACCCCCCACGGGGCCGAGGGCCGCCTCGTCGCCCGCTGGCGCGAGCGCCGCGGTGAGGCCCCGCCGGCGCAGGACGCGGGAGAGGTGGCCGACCCGGCACCGGCGAACGACAAGACTGCGGGCGATGCGGACCGCTGACCTCCTCACCGTGATCGTCGCCGTCGTGGCCCTCGGCCTGGCCGTGACCTGCGCCGTGCTGGCCGTCCGGCTGTCGACCGCCGCGTCGGCGCTCCGGGACGCGGCGACGGCGTTCGAGGACGAGGCGGTCCCCGCCGTGCAGGAGCTGCGGGCTGCGGTGGCGAGGGCCACCGACCAGGTCGACCGGGTCGAGGACCTGCTCGACGTCGCGACGGCCATCGGTACCCGGGTCGACGGGGCCACCGACGCCACGTACCGGGCGCTGACGTCGCCGGTCATCAAGGGCGTGGCCATCGCCACGGGGACCCGTAAGGCCGCCCGGCGCCTCCGCAAGGCCGAGTAGCGCCCGCCGCGGTTCCCGGCCGTGGCGCTCCTGGGCCAAGATGGGCCCGTGCGACGACTCTTCTGGCTGGGCATCGGCACCATTGCCGGTGCCGCCGGCACCGTGTGGACCGAGCGGAAGGTCAAGGAGCGACTCGACGCGCTCGCCCCCGAGCACGCCGTGAAGGTCGCGGCCGAGAAGGCCAAGGGCGCCGGGCGCACGGTGGTCGAGGCCGTGACCGAGGGACGCTCTGCGATGGTCGAACGTGAGCAGGAGCTCCGCGCCCGGCGGGACGCAGGCCGTCCGTCGGGTGCGCCGGGCCTGCGGGTCGTCGACGGCTCCGGCCCGTCCGCCGCCGGGCCGGCCTCGGGTCCTCGAGCCGCGCGCCGGTAGGGTGACGCCGCCATGACTGCCCCCGACGCCCGCATCGTGACCGCGGACCAGCTCCGCGCCGCCTGGAGCGGCTTCTTCGCCGAGCGCGGCCACACCGTCGTGCCCTCGGGCAGCCTCATCCCGACCCACCCGTCGGCGCCCATGTTCACCAACTCCGGGATGATGCCGTTCGTGCCGTTCTTCCTGGGCGAGGAGCCGGTGCCGTACAGCCCACCGCGGGCCGCGTCGGTCCAGAAGTGCGTCCGGGCGGGCGGCAAGCACAACGACCTCGACGCCATCGGCCGGTCGCCGCGACACCTCTCGTTCTTCGAGATGCTGGGCAACTTCAGCTTCGGCGACTACTTCAAGGCCGAGGCCATCCCGTGGGCGTGGGAGTTCGTGACCGAGGTGCTGGGCCTGGACGGTGACCGGATCTGGATCACCTGCCACACCAGCGACGACGAGGCCGAGGACATCTGGGCCGACGGCGTGGGCGTTCCCCGTGACCGCATCCAGCGGCTCGACAAGGACAACTTCTGGGAGATGGGGGAGACCGGCCCGTGCGGCCCGTCCTCCGAGCTCTTCATCGACTACGGGCCGGACCTCGGCCCTGACGGCGGTCCGGCCAACCCTGCCGCCGAGCACCGGTACGTCGAGATCTGGAACCTGGTCTTCACCCAGTTCTTCCGGAACCCCGACGGCTCGCTGTCGGACCTGCCGGCGAAGAACGTCGACACCGGCGCCGGACTCGAGCGAATGCTGGCCGCACTGGTCGGCAGCCCGTCGCTCTACGCGGCCGACACGCTCGCGGTGCTGGTCGACGAGGCGCAGTCCGTCACCGGCCGCCGCCTGGGCTCCAACGACCTCGACGACATCGCGCTGCGGCTCCTGGCCGACCACACCCGCACCGCCACCTTCCTGGTGGCCGACGGCGTCGTCCCGTCCAACGAGGACCGGGGCTACGTCCTGCGGCGCATCATCCGCCGGGCGGTTCGGTTCGCGTACATGATCGGTGTGGAGCAGCTGGTCCTGCCGTCGATGGTCGAGCGGTGCGTGTCCGTGATGGCCGGCGCCTACCCGGACCTGGTCACCCAGCAGTCGCTCGTGCTCGAGATGATCGGCCGCGAGGAGGAACGGTTCCGCCAGACGCTCGCCCGGGGTTCCTCGCTGCTCGACGGCGAGCTCGACGCGGTCGCCGACGGTTCGCAGCTGTCGGGCGCCGTCGCGTTCGAGCTGCACGACACCTTCGGGTTCCCGCTCGAGGTCACCCAGGAAATGGCGGAGCTGCGCGGCGTTGAGGTCGACGTCGAGGGGTTCGAGGCCGCCATGGCCGACCAGCGCGACCGCTCGCGTGCCGCGGCCAAGAAGACCGGTGTCGCGGCCGGTGAGGAGGCCGACGCCGAGCGCGCCGTGCTCGCCGAGCACGGTCCCACCGACTTCGTGGGCCGGACCGAGTCGACCACGCAGGCCACCGTGCTCGCGGTCGTCAGCGACGGGGTGTTCCTCGACCGCACGCCCTTCTACGCAGAGTCGGGCGGCCAGGTCGGCGACACCGGCACGATCTCCACGCCCACGGCGACGTTGCAGGTGCTCGACACCACCAACGCCCTCCCGGGACTGGTGCGCCACACCGTCGAGGTGCTTGACGGCAGCATCGAGGTGGGGCAGACCGCCACGGCCACCATCGACGTCGACCGTCGCGCTGCCGTCCGGCGCAACCACACGGCCACCCACCTGCTCCACTGGGCGCTGCGCGAGGTGCTGGGCGACCACGTGAAGCAGCAGGGCTCCATGGTGGCGCCGGACCGCCTGCGGTTCGACTTCGCCCACTTTGCGGCTGTGACGCCCGACGAGCTCGTGCAGATCGAGGACCTGGTGAACCAGGAGGTCCTGACCAACGAGGCCGTGGACCACT
This sequence comes from uncultured Actinomycetes bacterium, assembly GCA_903941145.1. GTDB lineage: Bacteria > Actinomycetota > Acidimicrobiia > Acidimicrobiales > Microtrichaceae > CAJANQ01. Next base: position 5,788 of record CAJANQ010000050.1, on the reverse strand, counting down.
CAGAGATGAGCATGGACGCGGCACGTGACCTGGGTGCGATCGCGTTCTTCGGCGACAAGTACGGCGACGTGGTCCGGGTCCTCCGGGCGGGTCCGCACAGCCTGGAGCTCTGCGGTGGCACCCACGTGGGCGCGCTGGGCGACATCGGTCTGGTCAAGGTCGTGTCCGAGGGGTCGATCGGTTCCAACATCCGCCGGATCGAGGCCGTCACCGGCACTGGGCCGGTCGACCGGCTCCGGGCCGAGGAGCAGCGTGCCGCCGACGCGGCGTCAGCGCTGGGGGTCCCGGTCGAGGACCTGGTCGAAGGTGCCGAGCGTCGTGCCGCCGAGATCAAGTCGCTCCGCGACGAGCTCAAGTCGCTCCGGAAGCAGCTGGCGGGCGCGCAGGCCGAGGACCTTGCCGCGTCGGCGGTCGACGGCGTCGTCGTCGCCCGCGTCGAGGCGGACGACCGCAACGAGGTCCGTGACCTGGCCGTCGCCCTGCGCGACCGTCCGGGCATGCGTGCCGTCGTGCTGGGAGCCAGCCCCGGCGGCAAGGGCGTGGCGCTCGTGGCCGCGGTGACGCCCGACTCCGGGCTGCACGCCTCCGACCTGATCAAGGACGCCGTCGCCCTGGTGGGCGGAGGCGGCGGCAAGTCGGCCTACCTGGCTGCCGCCGGTGGCAAGTTCCCCGAGAAGCTCGACGAGGCACTTGACCTCGTCCGCAGCTCGCTCGCCTGAGCGGGCCGACCGTGCGTGCGCTGGGGATCGACCTGGGGGAGCGCCGTATCGGCGTCGCCGTGTCGTCGGGCTCCCTGGCGGTGCCGCTCGAAGTGGTCCTGAGGTCCGGCGACCGCCAGCGCGACCACCGCCGGCTGGCCGAGCTCGCGGCCGAGTCCGAGGTGGACGTGGTCGTGGTCGGCATGCCGCTCTCGCTCGACGGGAGCGCAGGTCCCGCCGCCCGCCGCGCCCGGGCCGAGGTCGAGGAACTGGGCCGCACGCTCGGGCTCCCTGTCGAGACCTACGATGAGCGCCTCACTACCGTGACGGCGGAACGGTCCCTGCGCGAGCAGGGCCTCGACGCCAAGGAGCGTCGCAAAGTGGTGGACAAGGTGGCGGCCGCCGTGCTGCTGCAAGGCTGGCTCGACCAACGGGCCGCGACAGAGGACGAGACGACGTGACCTCCCGACCCAACCAGGGAAGCGGCAACCAGGCCCCCCGAGACCGCAGCTCGGACGACTATGTCCTGCTGCCCAACGACTCCGGACGGGGTCGTCGCAACCTCCGCAAGGTTGCGGGCGTGCTGCTCGGCCTAGGGCTCGTCCTGGCGCTGGTGCTCGTGTGGGGCACGTCCAAGATCACGCCGTCGGGCGGCCAGGGCGCGGCCATCGACCGGCTGACCATTGCCAAGGGGTCCTCCACCAGCCAGATCGCCACCACGCTCGCCGACCAGGGCGTCATCTCCGGCCCGTCGGTGTTCGGGTACTACGTGCGGCTGAAGGGCGGCGGCGGCTGGAAGGCCGGCGACTACATCGGCTTCCGGAAGAACTCCTCCTACGACCAGGCGATCGAGGTGCTCGACAAGGGCCCGGTCCCGGTCAGGGCCAACGTGGTCCGTGTGACCGAGGGCAAGCGGCTCGTCGACGCCCTGTCCCAGATCTCCGAGCAGATGCCGGGTGTCACGGTGACACAGCTCCAGGCGGCGCTGGGCAGCGGAGAGGTCACGAGCAGCTACCTCCCGGCCGGGTCCAAGAACTTCGAGGGGCTGCTGTTCCCCGACACCTACGAGTTCGCCGAGGGCACGCCGCCCGAGAAGATCCTCCAGACCATGGCCACGAAGATGGAGGACGTCCTCGACGAGCTGGACTACAAGAAGTCCGAGAGCAGCATCGGCCGCTCTCCGTACGAGACCCTCACGATCGCCTCGCTGATCGAGAAGGAGGCGGGAGCACCGCCGGAGGAGAAGGGCAAGATCTCCCGGGTCATCGAGAACCGCCTCGACGCCGGTGAGCCGCTCGGGATCGACGCGTCGGTGCTCTACGGGCTGGGCCGGGGGAGCGGCGGTCTGACCAAGAAGGACCTTGCGGCCGAGACGCCCTACAACTCGCGCAAGGTGAAGGGTCTGCCGCCGACGCCGATCTGTCTGCCCGGCCGCTTGGCCCTCGCCGCGGCGATCGACCCCGCCGACGGTCCCTGGAAGTACTACGTCCTGACGCAGAAGAGCCCGCCGGCCCACTTCTTCACCGACGACTACGACGAGTTCGTGAACGCGAAGAACAAGGCGCGGGCGAAGGGCGTCTTCTGATGGTCTCGGCCGCGACGCGGGTGGCCGCAGTGATCGGCGACCCGGTCCGGCACTCGCTGTCGCCCGCCATCCACAACGCGGCCTTCGCCGCGACGGGGCTCGACTGGGTCTACGTGGCGTTCGAGGTGCCCGCCGGCCGCGGGGCGGAGGCTGTGCGGGCCATGGACGTGCTGGGGATCGACGGGCTCTCGGTGACGATGCCCCACAAGGCCGACGTCGTCGGTGCCGTGGACGACCTCGCCCCGGCCGCCGCCGCGCTCGGCGCCGTGAACTGCGTGGTGCGCCGCAACGGCCGCACCGTCGGACACTCCACCGACGGGGACGGGTTCCTCTGGGGCCTGCGCGACTCGCTCGACGTGGACCCCGACGGCCTCCGCTGCGTGGTGCTGGGCGCCGGGGGTGCGGCCCGCGCGGTCGTGCTCGCGCTGGCCGGTGCCGGGGCGGCGGCGGTGCAGGTCGTGAACCGCACAGGGGAGCGCGCCGTCCGGGCCGCCGCGCTGGCCGGCGCCGTGGGGTCGGTCGCCGGGCCCGTGTCCGTGGCCGACGCCGACCTGGTCGTCAACGCCACCCCGGTCGGCATGGGTGGCGACGCCGGTCTGCCGTGCGACCCGTCGCTCCTGTCCTCGGGGCAGACGGTGGTCGACCTCGTCTATCACCCGGCCACGACGCCGCTGCTCGAGGCGGCGGCCGCCCGAGGTGCCCGCACCGGCAACGGACTGCCGATGCTGGTGGGTCAGGCCGCGGCGGCCTTCACGCTCTGGACCGGCGAGGCCGCGCCCGTCGCGGCCATGGCCGCAGCGGTCACCGCCGCCGACTGACCCGGTGCCGCCGGCCGGCCACCCCGCCGGTGCCCGCATCCCGAGAAAACAGTCAGGTCGGCAGTCAGAGATGCCGATGGTCGGGTGTGCATCCGAGGAGGATCTGACGTGGCGCTCCAGGGGACAGTCGAGAGTTTCCCAGTCATCGAGGTGGTCCGGCTGCTCGCCGACGGCGGCCACACCGGGCGTCTGACGATCGACGGCGACCGCGGCAGCGCCCTGCTGTGGGTCGCCGAAGGCTCCCTGCTCGGCGGCGAGCTGGGCGGCATGCACCAGCTCGACCCGGTGCGACTGGTGACCGAGGCCCTGCGCAACCGCTCGGGCATGTTCTCCTTCGACGTCGTACCGGTCGGAGCCGACGTCGCCGCCGGCATGGCGGCGGCACCGCTGGCAGTGGTGCTGGTCGACGCAGAGGCCCGTCTGGCCGAGTGGGCCGACATCGAGCAGGTCATCCCCACCGTGGACCACCGGCTCCGCCTGTCCTCGGCGCTCCCGGTCGAGTCGGTGACCCTGGACCGTCAGCAGTGGGCCCTCGTCGTCTCTGCTGCCCACCTCCCCGAGGTCCGCGAGTCCGCCACCGAACTTGGGATGGACGACCTGACCGCCTGCCGCCTTGCGACCCGCATGGTCGAGCTGGGGCTGCTGGTGGTCGAGGAGCCGGTCGGCGTGGCCCATCCGCTGCCGTCCGCCCCCGCCCCCGCACATGCCCACGACCCCGTGGCGGCGTTCCTCGCCGACCTGCCCTACGACGAGCCCTCCGGCACGCCTGACCCGGCTGGCGGGCCCGTCCCGCTCGGCCTGGACGACGACGTGCACGTGCTCGCCGCCGACTGGTCGACCGCCAACGGCGACGACCCGTTCGCCGGCCACTTCCCGATCGACGACCTGATCGGCAGCGGCCCGGACGACGACTGGGGCGACATGTCAGAGCCGGCTCCGCCGGTCGCTCCGGACCCGTTCGTCGGCGCCCAGACCGATCTCCGTGGGTTTGACGACGTCGCCCCCGACGCCACCCCGGCCCCGCCCGAGGCACCGCCGTCGTCGGGACCGGTGTTCGCCGGCCTGCCCGAACTCGACGGAGCTGACCACGTGGTCGGCGGTCGGACCCGCCTGGGCACCGGACCGGTGGACGAGGTGGAGCTGCAGCGGCAGATGGCCGACCTGAGCCCACGCGCGGCCGAGGCGATCGCCGCGGCCCTCGAGTCCCTGCCCAACGAGCCGACGATCTGACGCTCTGCGGCCGGCTGCCGCTGCTGAATGATGGGCCTCCCGGCGCCGCGGCCGGTACGGTACGGGCGGGTTTGCGCGGCCGTAGGGGCCGGCGCCGTCCCGGAGGTCGTTCGTGTCGACAGTCGAGCACGGTGCCATGACGGCGCCGTCGGAAGAGCCGGATGCAGTGTGCCGCGGCTGGTGGGCGGAGCCCGCCGGCGAGCGTCAGGGTGCGTTGTTCATGCTGGCGGGAACTGCCATGGGCGTGAGCGTCATGGACGTGGTGACTGGCGACCTGGCACGGCCCGAGTGGGTCGACCTGGCCACCGTCGTGCACCTTGACGCGCTGGGTGACCCGGAGGGCGGCGTCCAGACCGTGGAGCTCGGGCTCTCCACCGGCCTGGTCCGCACCGCAGGGTGGACCGGCAGCTTCTGCGACGCCGTGGTCGACGCCCTCCACCGGCTCGTCGAGGCCCTGGCCGCCGCACCCGCCTCGACCCAGCCGCCGCTCGCGGTCGTACCGGCCGGGCCGCCGGCCGGCCCGTTCGTGGCGGACCCGCTGCCGCCAGAGTTCCCGGCCGCACTTGCCGCACCTGCCCCTGACCCGGCGCCGGTCACCAGCCCGTTCGCCCCGGCCGGCCCCGCTGCCCCGGCGTCCGTCGACCCCCCGGCGGTCGAGGTGACCCCGTTGCCTGAGCCGGTCGTGGCGCCGGTGCCGGACCTGCCGCCGCCTGCGGCCGTCGAACCCGGCGTGACCCCACCGCCGTTCGCGCCGCAGGCCACCACCGTCCCGGTCGAGCCGGCCGCCGCCCCAGCGGGCATTGGGACCTCGCTGGTCCTCGAGGACGTCGTGTACCTGGGTGGCCACCCGTCCGAGACCAAGAAGAAGAAGCGCTGCACGGCGACCCTGACGGAGGTCGCAGTGGTGGTCGACGGTCCGGGAGAGATGTCGATCACGGTGCCGTGGTCGGAGGTGACCTCGGTCGAGGTGCAGAACTCCGACGAGGCCCGGTTCCGGATGAACCTGCGGGTGCACCGTGACGCGTCGGCCGTGATCCTGACGCAGCACGACGGGACGAAGGTCCTGCTCGAGGCGCGTGACTGCCCGACGATCCCCCTGCGTTCGGCCGTCGTCCAGCTGCTCGTCGACCAGCCGGTCGAGGTGGTGTGACGCCAGTCGCGGGCCACGTGGCGCTCGTCGGACTCTCCGGGACCGGCAAGTCCACCGTCGCCCCGCTCCTCGCTGCCCGTCGCGGTCTGGCGGTCGTCGACCTCGACCGGGCCGTGGCAGAGTCGGCCGGCCGCACCGTGGCCGAGATCTTCGCGACCGACGGCGAGGCGGCCTTCCGGTCGATGGAGTCGGCGGCACTGGCCGACGCGCTGGCCGGTCCGCCGGCGGTGGTCGCCACCGGCGGCGGTGTCGTGCTCGACCTTGCCAACCGTGCTGCTCTGGCCGAGCACGCCACGGTGGTCTGGCT
>CAJANQ010000049.1 GCA_903941145.1 uncultured Actinomycetes bacterium | reverse complement strand
CTGGTCAGCAGCCGGTGCCGTTCCAGTGGCCGCGGCCACCGTTCTTGAAGGTGTGGAGCGCAACTGCGTCCTGCACGAACCACGGGGCCTGCTTGGCACGGGCGTAGCCCGGGTAGCCGGCACGGGCCGACAGCGTGCGCCAGCTCCCGTCGATGAACTGGTAGGCGCCCGACGCGCTGCTGCGCGGGTTCTGGGCGGTGTAGCCCCTCAGGTGGGGGTAGGCGCCGCGGTCGGACTCATGACGACGGACGCACACCAGGAACGGGTGCAGCTGGGTCTGGCGGCGCTGCGACTCGAGCCCCTTGGCCATCGACTCGGCGATGACCTTGGTCTGACGGTCGATCTCGGTCTGGTCGATCTTGCCGTCCTTGTTGAAGTCCGGGACCCACTGGGAGACCGGGAGGTTGCAGCCCGTCAGGGTCACCAGGAGGACGACGGCACCAGCGAGCACACCGAGACGGCGGCCGGGGCGGCCGGCGCGACGGGTGGCCGGTGCCTCAGGACTGCTCGGACTCGGGGGACGCAGGTGACGGTCGGTGCCGCGAGCACCGTCCACCACGCTGGTGGTGACGTCGTTCGTGCGGGGACGCGACAGGTTTGAGGTGGAGTTGGAGGTCATGGCTCGCCCTTTCGTGCGGTGCGCCGTCGGGGTTCCGACAGCGGCCAAGAAGATGACAACGAGATGACAGTATTACGAAACATCCTCAAGTTCGTAACAATTGCGACATATGCGTGACGGACGTCACAAATGCACGGGCTCGGCGGCACGGCCGGGCGGCGGCGTCCCACCCCCGCCACCCGGCTCCGCCATGTCCTTCGTGCACCCCGGTCGGTACGATGCCGCTATGCCGACGTACGAGTTCCGCTGCCCCACGTGCGAGACCACCTTCGAGGAGCAGCGGCCGATGGCCCAGTCCGGCGACCCGGCCACCTGCCCCGCCGGCCACGAGGGCGCCCGGCGCCTCCTGTCGGTCTTCGCCAACACGTCGGGGAGCACCGACTCGCTCCGTGCGGGTGCGGCCAGCCCGATCGCCACCAGCCCGGGCGGCGGTGGTTGCTGCGGCGGCGGCTGCGGCGGGCACTGAGCTCCTGCGCACAACCGGCCCTGGAGCACCGCCCAGCTGCGGGTCACGACGCCAGCGCTACCGGCAGCCTGCCGACGAGCCCACCGGGCGACGGAAGTAGGGTCTGGTCCGGTCGTCACGCAGGTGCGGCCGTCGGGGCCACCACCGACGAACCCTCAGGACTGCCACGTGACCACCACCGAACGCATCCCGCACGGGCGCATCCAGATGCGGACGTCGATCCCGTTCTTCGTCCTCCACCTGGTGCCGTTCCTGGCCATCTTCACCGGCGTCACCACCACCGCCTGGATCCTGCTGGCCGTCACCTACTGGGGCCGGATGTTCTTCATCACGGCCGGCTACCACCGCTACTTCTCGCACCGGTCGTACAAGACCAGCCGTGCGTTCCAGTTCGTGCTGGCGGTCGGAGGGGCGAGCGCCTCGCAGAAGGGCCCGCTCTGGTGGGCCGGCCACCACCGCCTGCACCACCGGTTCTCCGACACCGAGCGCGACCCGCACACCCCGCGCAAGGGGTTCTGGTGGAGCCACTGCGGCTGGATCCTGGGCCCGGACACCAAGGCCGAGGCCGGCACCATGAAGGACTTCGCCAAGTACCCGGAGATCCGCTGGATCTCGAAGTACGACTGGGTCCCGGTGTGGGGGCTGGCGCTGGTCTGCTTCCTCATCGGCGGCTGGTCCGGCCTGCTGATCGGTTTCTTCGGGTCGACCGTGCTGCTCTGGCACAGCACGTTCCTGGTCAACTCCCTCGCCCACGTGCAGGGCACCCGCCGCTGGGAGACCACCGACACCAGCCGCAACAACTGGTTCATCGCCCTGGTCACCATGGGCGAGGGGTGGCACAACAACCACCACCACAAGGCCTACGTCTGCCGGCAGGGCCTGAAGTGGTGGGAGGTCGACGTGACCTACTACATCCTCGTGGCGCTCGAGAAGCTGCACGTCGTGTGGGACGTCAAGCGCCCCCGGCCCGAGGGCTCGACCGAAGACCGCGACGAGGTCGACGAGATCACCGACGCCGCACTCTCCACCCCGGCCTGACCGCTACCTTCGGGGGCGGCCGCCCGGGCGTTCGGCAGCGGCACCGACCTGAGGAGCCTTCGTGGGATCACCCGCCGACGTCAGCTACGAGACCGTCACCTACACCGAGGCCGACGGCGTCGCCACGGTCACCCTGAACCGGCCCGACAAGTACAACGCGTTCAACATCACGATGCTTCGTGAGGTGCGCGACATCTGGCGGCTCCTGCGCCGCCACGACGACGTGCGCTGCATCGTGCTCACCGGCGCCGGTGACAAGGCGTTCTGCACGGGCATCGACCGCATGGAGCAGATGGAGGACGGCCCGACCGGTGCGTCCGCCGGCGGCGAGCCGTACATCGGGTTCGGCGCCACGCCGTTCCACTTCGACGACCCGGGCGAGTGGCTCGGCCCCAAGTCGAACGACCTCTGGAAGCCCGTCATCGCGGCCGTCAACGGCATGGCCTGCGGCGGCGCGTTCTACATGCTCGGCGAGGTCGAGTTCATCATCGCTGCCGACCACGCGGCGTTCTTCGACCCGCACGTCACGTACGGGATGTGCGCCACGTTCGAGCCCCTGCAGCTGATCGACCGCATGCCGTTCGGCGAGCTCATGCGCATGTCGCTCATGGGCAACTACGAGCGCATCTCTGCACAGAAGGCCATGGACATCGGCCTGGTGACCGAGGTCGTTCCCGGCCAGGAGCTGGCTGCTGCGGCACAGCACTGTGCTGCGGCCATCGCGTCGGCGCCGGCGCTGGCGGTCGAGGGCACGGTGCGGTCGATCTGGGCCGGCCGGGAGCTGGGGCGCACCCAGGCCCTGTCGATGGGCTCCGGGCTCGTCGCGCTCGGCACGTCCGACGCCTCGCTCGCCGAGGGCCAGGCGGCCTTCAGCTCGGGCAAGCGCATCGAGTGGCGCCTGCGCTAGACGACAGGGCCGAGTGGCGCCTGCGCTAGACGACAGGGCCGAGTGGCGCCTGCGCTAAGG
>CAJANQ010000048.1 GCA_903941145.1 uncultured Actinomycetes bacterium | reverse complement strand
GGGTTCCCGGAGGAACCACCGGAAGTACTCGCGCACCCAGTTGCCCGACGTGGCCGGCTGCCGGGCGCTCTGCTCCGCGAACCCGTTGGCCTGCGCCACCGAGACCTGGCCGGTGTTCGTGAAGTCCTCGACCGCGGCGCCCCAGCCCCACCATCCGTGCCGCAGGCCGAGCCGGTCGGTGCGGTCGCTGAACGTACCGTCGCCGTTGTTGCGGAACAGCCGGTTGCCCGAGCAGCCGGTGATGCTGGAGACCACCGGGCAGACCTTGCCGACGGTCGGGTACGAGATCCCGGTGACGAACCAGTCGGGCCGGCCGTCGCCGTCGACGTCGCGCACGACCGAGCCCATGCCGTTCTCGTCGGTGCCGACCCCGGCGGACTCCGTGATGTCGGTGAAGCGGTCGCCGTCGTTGCGCAGCAGTCGGCTGGTGCAGGCGTCGCCCGTCACGGCCAGGTCCTGACGGCCGTCACCGTCGACGTCGGCGAGCACCGGCGTGAACGCGAGTATCTGGTCGAACGGCACGCGCCAGGTGGCGGTCCCGTCGGTGAAGCGGCCCGTGCCGTCGTTGATCCAGAGCCGGCTGCGGTTCGGCACGTTGAGCGGCACCCTGTCGATGCCCTTCCTCCGGACCTCGGCCGTCGCACCGCACACGTCGCCGAAACGGTCGAGCCGGCCGTCGCCCGAGGAGGCTTCGCGCTGGGCACCGGCGTTGGCAGCGGCCTCGGTCACCGCCGTGTCCCACTGGACCACCACCAGGTCCAGGTCGCCGTCACCGTCCACGTCGCCCGACGTCACGCCGTGCACCTGGTCGCCGTTGCGCAGCCGGGTTGGCGGCGGCTGGAACACGCCGGACGCCTGGGTCCGGTCGGTGAAGCGGCCCTTCCCGTCGTTCAGGTAGAGACGGTCCGACTCGGCGCCGACGGCCGCCAGGTAGACGTCGACCGCTCCGTCGCCGTTGGCGTCGAAGAACTCGGCCGGGCCGGACCCGAACTGCGGGTTCGGCCCCTGCAGCCCGGACGTTGCGGCGATGTCCGTGAACGTTCCGTCGCCGTTGTTGCGGTAGAGCGAGTTCACGTCGCCGGTCCTGTTCAGGAACAGGTCGGGCCGGCCGTCCACGTCGACGTCGACCACCGACACCCCGCCCGTCATGCCGTCCTCGCCGAACAGGTCCCGGGTCGACCGGTCACGGTCGAGCCCCGCCGCCACAGTGACGTCGGTGAACTTCAGCCCCAACAGCTCGACGGCGCCAGCAGGGACCGTCGTGTCGGGCACGGGCTCTGGCACGACGCCGGCGCCCCCGGTCCGGTCGGCGTTCTTCACCGTCGTGGTGGTCGTCCGGGTTGCCTGCTCGCCGGCCGAGCACCCGGCCACGGCAATGGCGACAGCCACGAAACCGGCGACCAGAGCAGCGCGCGCGCTCACCTCCGTCGGCCCCTGGCGTCCGCGGAACTGAACAGCAGCCGGTCCTCGACGGGCTTGAGGTCGGCCGACGGCGTCAGCCCGGCTCGTGCCAGCGCCGCCGTCCCCACCTTGGCGCCGAGGCGGGTGCCCTCGACGTCGTCGAACCAGAAGTGGATGCCGCCGGTGACGCGGCTGTCGCCGGCCTCCGCAGCAGCGTCGTAGAACTCCTCGGCCCGTGCCGGAACGAGCGCGGCGAGCACGGTCACCGCGGCCGTTCCGAACCCGGCGTGTCCCGAGGTGTAGGCGGGGAACGGCGGCGTGGCCAGCGACGGCAGCCACTGCGGCGACGCCCCCTTGCGGATCACCGTGACCGGCCGGACCAGCAGGTAGTGGTACTTGGCGTCCCACGTGGCCACGCCGGCGTCGAAGGCCGCGGTCGTCGTCAGCGCGAGGGTCGACGCCTGGTCGGCGACGGTGGTGGACCTCAGTGCGTCGGCGGCGACGTCGCTCGCCCAGTACCCGGGCGGGGTCGAGGTGCCGGGACCCAGGTCCCAGTAGCGGACGATGCGCAGGTCCCGGTCGGACACGTTGGTGCCGACGGCCAGCACCTGCTCGACGGCGGCCTGGAACCCGGGCGTGCCCGGTTGCGGCGGCGCGGGCGGGCGGAACTGGTCGCCGGAGGTCAGGTTCCATGGCCGCCACGTGCCGGCGAACGGCTCGAGCGCCGGCGCGAACATGCCGGGCGTCGGCACCCACGACCCGCCGGCGGGCAGGTCGCCGTCCTTGGCCGCCCACGGCGCGGCCCGGTCGGTCGACGCGAACTGGTTGACGGCGTCGCCGACCTTCACGCCGAGCGCCCACGCAGCGTCGAGCGTTGACGGCCAGTACCGGCCCGTGGCGAGCGCCCGGTCCTTGGCCACGTCGCCGAGCTTGGTGAAGCGCGGACACTCTGGGGCGAACTGCGCACAGGCCACGGTCTGCTGCGCGGCGGCTGCGACCAGCTCGGGCGGCAGGCCGGTCGACGGCTGCTCGACGCCCCAGCCGTCGACCGCCGGCAGCTCGGCGGCCAGCTCCGGATCGAGCTGCTTCGGGGTGTCGGCTGCCGGCACGGCCGCACGCGCCGCGGCGACCGACCCCTCGTGCGCCGCCACGGCGACCAGGGACTGGGCGCGAGCCATACGGAGCGGGTTCAGCGCACGACGACGGCCGACGTCGACGGTCAGGTCCATGAACCGCGTCGGGGTGCCCTCCCCCACGCGGGTGTACCGGTCGTCCGACGGGGCGACCGGGCGGGCGGCGACGAGCGCGCGGCGGTTCTCCAGCTCGGTGCGCTCCGTCGCCGGGTCCGGGACGGGGATCGCGCCGTCGACGGGGACCGGCTCCGGCAGGTACGACCAGCGCTGGTCGACGGGCCCGAGCATCGGGAGCGGGGCGACGTCCTTGCGCGCTGGCCCGGCGACGGTGCTGGTGGACGTCGAGGTCGACGTGCCGCCGGACGCGGTGCCGCCGCTGCACGCGGTCGCGACAAGTGCGACAAGGACGACAGTGGTGCGGACGCGCTGCATGTTTCCCCCGGCAACATCATTGCACCGACGCTCGCGCCCCCTTGGTCAGCCCTCGCCGCGGCGGGCCTCAGGAAGCTTGGCCGTGCACGGACCCGGTTTCGTCGTGCCCTCGAACTCGGCCAGCACGTTCCCGGCCCCGGGCTGCAGCCGGGCAATGGGCACGACCTTCCCGCTCTGGGCGACGGGCAGGCGCATGGTGGGTGCCGTTGCGAGCTTGCGGAACGAGCCCAGCAGGCCGGGCACCTCGGTCGGCGACAGCTTCCCGTCGACCGCCACCGCACCCGACGCCGCCCAGGCGAGCCGTTGGGCCGCCACCGGGTGCGCCGGGCTGACCGAGGTGCGTTCGGCCAGGTTGCGGAGCACGTCGGCGCCCTTTGAGGACCGGTTGCCGACCGAGGCGGCGTCGGGCACCCAGGTCCCGTCGGGCAGCTGGACCTCGACGCGCCGTGCCGCCACGTAGGCCAGGGCGTCGTTGCCGTCGAGCACGTGGCGGCCGGCCGGGAGCTCGAACTTCGTGTAGGTGTCTCGCAGCGGACGGTC
>CAJANQ010000047.1 GCA_903941145.1 uncultured Actinomycetes bacterium | reverse complement strand
CTCCAGCGGTGAGGGGCTCTTCCCGTCCGAGCTGGTCGAGGAGTTCAAGGCCTGCCGCGAACAGGTGCCCGCCGCGTCCTACACGGTCGTGCGCGAGGTCGTCACCGAGGAGCTGGGCCGTCCGATCGAGGACGTGTTCTCCTACTTCGACCGGCGCCCGCTCGCAGCGGCGTCGATCGCGCAGGTGCACCGGGCGACGCTGCGCACCGGCGAGGACGTCGTGGTCAAGGTCCAGCGCCCCACCATCAGCACCCAGGTCCACTCCGACCTGAAGGTCATGGCCTGGCTGGCCCCGTTCCTGATCGGTCGCATCCCGATCGCTGCGCTGGCCAACCCGCCGGCGCTGGTCGACCTGTTCGCGGAGACCATCACCGAGGAGCTCGACTTCCGGCTCGAGGCCGCCAACATGCTTGACGTCGCCGAGGTGTTCGCCCTCCTCGGCCAGCGCGGGTTCGTCATCCCGCGGCCGCACCCCGACCTGGTGACCCGCCGGATCCTGGTCATGGAGCGCCTCGAGGGGTTCGGGTTCGAGGACCTGGAGTCCATGCAGGGGGCCGGGATCGACACCCACGAGGTGGTCCGCACCGGGATGATGGGCTTCACCGAGGGCTGCATGGTCCACGGCATCTTCCACGGCGACCTGCACGGCGGGAACCTGTTCGTCCTGCCCGACGGCACGATCGCACTCCTGGACTTCGGCATCACCGCCCGCATGACCCCGCTCGAGCGGACGGCGTTCCTGCGGCTCATGCTGTGCGGGGCGATGGGCGACATCCCCGGCCAGATCGCGGCGTTCCGTGACCTGGGCGCACTCCCGCCGGACACCGACATCCCCGAGGTCATGCGGGAGCTCAAGCTCGACCAGGCGCCGATCGACCCCACGACGATGTCGCCCGAGGAGCTCGTCGGAGAGATCCAGCGGATCATCAAGGCCCTCATGGCCATGGGCGCCCGGTTGCCCAAGATCCTCATGCTCTACGTGAAGAACCTGGTCTTCCTGGACGCGGCGATCGCCAACCTGGCCCCCGACCTGGACCTGCTCGGCGAGTTCGCCACGCTGTCCACCAAGCTCGCCATGACCCACGGCGAGATGTTCGCCGCAGAGATCGGCGTCGCCCCCGAGGACTTCGCCGTCGACCACGAGGCGATCAAGGCGAGTCTGGGCATCGTCGACGACTCGGTCGACTCCATCACCTACCGTGACCTCCAAGAACGGCGGGACCTCATCCGCCGTCGGCTCGAGCGTCGCTGAGGACCCCTCATGACTGATACCCCTGTTTCCGCGCGCGTCCCTGTGACGGGCATCCGCAACGTGGCGATCGTCGCCCACGTCGACCACGGCAAGACGACCCTCGTCGACGCGCTGCTCCAGCAGTCCGGCGCCGTGCGCCAGACCTCGGGCGAGCGGGTCATGGACTCGCTCGACCTCGAGCGCGAGAAGGGCATCACGATCCTCGCCAAGCACACCGCCGTGATGTGGCACCCCGACGGCGGCGACTCGGTGAAGATCAACATCGTCGACACCCCCGGTCACGCCGACTTCGGTGGCGAGGTCGAGCGCGCCCTCACGATGGTCGACGGCATCCTGCTGCTCGTCGACGCGTCGGAGGGGCCGCTCCCCCAGACCCGGTTCGTGCTCCGCAAGGCGCTCGCGCTCGACCTGCCGGTCGTGCTGGTCGTCAACAAGGTCGACCGCCCCGACGCCCGCATCGCGGAGGTCGTGACCGAGGTCGAGGAGCTGTTCCTGGACGTCGACGCCGACGTGCACCACCTGGGCTTCCCGGTCGTCTACACGAACGCCCGTGACGGACGCGCCTCGCTCACCGAGCCGTCGAGCGTCGACGACCTGGACCAGGACCTCGCGCCGCTGATCCGCACGCTCGTCGAGCACCTCCCGGCACCCACCCACGAGCCCGGCCACCCGCTCCAGGCCTGGGTCACCAACCTGGACGCCTCCAAGTTCGTCGGCCGCCTGGCGCTGTGCCGCGTGATGGAGGGCACCATCCGCAAGGGCCAGCAGATCACCCGCTGCAAGACCGACGGTTCCACCGAGCGGGCCAAGGTCGCCGTGCTCTACACGACCGAGAACCACGAGCGCGTCGAGTGCGACTCGGCCGGACCCGGCGAGATCGTTGCCGTCGCCGGTATCGAGGACGTCGACATCGGCGAGACGCTCGCCGACCTCGAGGACCACCGCCCCCTTCCCGTGATCAAGGTCGACGAGCCCAGCCTGGCCATGACCATCGGCATCAACACCTCGCCGCTCGCCGGCAAGGACGGGAAGCAGATGACCGCTCGGCTCGTGAAGAGCCGTCTGGACTCCGAGCTGGTCGGCAACGTGAGCCTCCGAGTGCTGCCGACCGAGCGGCCCGACGCGTGGGAGGTCCACGCCCGTGGCGAGCTCCAGCTGGCCGTACTGGTCGAGACCATGCGACGCGAGGGCTTTGAGCTCACCGTGGGCAAGCCGCAGGTCGTCACCCGTGAGATCGACGGCACGCTGCACGAGCCGGTCGAGGCCGTGACGATCGACGTCCCCGAGGAGTACCTCGGCGCCGTCACCCAGCTCCTGGCGTCGCGCAAGGGCCAGATGTCCGACATGGTCAACCACGGCACCGGCTGGGTGCGCCTCGACTTCCGGGTCCCCGCCCGTGGCCTGCTCGGGTTCCGGACCGAGTTCCTGACCGAGACCCGGGGCACCGGCATCGTGAACTCCGTCTTCGACGGCTGGGCCCCCTGGTTCGGCGAGATCCGCTCCCGCGAGCGCGGCTCGGTCGTCGCCGACCGGACCGGCAAGGTCACCACCAACGCCATCGCCCAGGTCCAGGAGCGCGCCACGCTGTTCGTCGGCGCGACCGAAGAGGTCTACGAGGGGATGGTCGTCGGCGAGAACTCCCGTCTCGAGGACATGGACGTCAACATCTGCCGCGAGAAGAAGCTGAACAACATCCGCTCGTCCACCGCCGAGATCTCCGAGAAGATCACGCCGCCGAAGCGCATGTCGCTCGAGCAGGCGCTCGAGTTCCTGGCCGAGGACGAGTGCGTCGAGGTCACGCCAGGCGCCGTGCGGATCCGCAAGGTGGCGCTCGACGCCGGCGAGCGGGCCCGAATCACCAAGCAGCTCAAGAACGCCCGCGCCTGACCAGGCTGGCGGGGCGTGGCGGAGGTCACACGCCCGGGCCTCAAATATGAGTTGTTTGGTCGGGTTTGTCGGCTTAGGTTGGGCCCATGGCCAGTGACGAGTCCACCCGCTCCTCCTCGTTCTTCTCGTTCCCCAACCCGGTGAACGACGTCGCCGCCCGCACGGTGGCCTCGGGCGCCGTGCTGATGGCGCTCGCCGTCGCGGTGCTCGGCTGGGGCTGGGTACTGGTCCCGCTCACCTACGGCTTCGTTGCCCGGGTGCTCGCCGGACCCCGCATCAGCCCGCTCGGCCAGTTCGCCACCAAGGTCGTCGCTCCTCGCCTGCCCCAGTACGAGAAGCTCATGCCCGGCCCGCCCAAGCGGTTCGCCCAAGGCATCGGCGTGGCGTTCTCCGTGACGGCCTCGGTCCTGTGGCTCGCCGGCGCCCCCACCGCGGCCCGCATCGTGGTCGGCATGCTGGCCGGCGCCGCCTTCCTGGAGGCGGCCTTCGGCTTCTGCCTGGGCTGCAAGGTCTTCGGCCTGCTCATGAAGGCCGGCGTCATCCCCGAGGACGTCTGCGAGGACTGCGCCGACATCTCCCGCCGCCTCGAGGTCGCCACCCGCGCCTGAGCGGCGCGCCTAGGGTCGCACCCGTGCGGCTCGTCATCGCCAGGTGCTCTGTCTTCTACGAGGGTCGCCTGACCGCGCACCTGCCCGAGGCCGTGCGTCTGGTCATGGTGAAGGCCGACGGCTGCGTCGCGATCCACGCCGACGGGGGCGCCTACAAGCCCCTCAACTGGATGAACGCCCCCAACAAGCTCGAGACATCTGACGAGCTGTGGACGGTCACCAGCCCCAAGGGCGAGGTGCTCACCATTCACCTGCACGAGGTGTTCTCGGACTCCGACCACGAGCTCGGCGACGACCCGGGACTGCAGAAGGACGGCGTCGAGGCGCACCTGCAGGAGCTCTTGGCGGCCGACCCCACGGTCATCGCCCCCGGCCTCACGCTGGTGCGTCGTGAGTACCCCACCGACATCGGCCCGGTCGACCTGATGTGCCTCGACGAGGCCGGCAACGCCGTGATCGTCGAGATCAAGCGCCGGGGCGAGATCGACGGCGTCGAGCAGCTCGGTCGGTACCTCGAGCGGCTCTCGGGCGAGCCCAAGCTCAAGTCGCTGCGCGGGATCTTCGTCGCCCAGGTCATCAAGCCGCAGGCCAAGGTGCTCGCCGGCAGCCGCGGCATCGGCTGCGTCGAGGTCGACTACGACGTGCTCCGGGGCGCCAAGGCCCCGGACCTCACGCTCTTCAGCTGACCCGCTCTCAGCAGTGCGGAGGGGTGCCGCGACACGGGAGCGTCCGTGCGCGAGCATCTGAACGTGTCGTCCCCTTCTCGCCGCACGCTGCTGGTCGCCGCCGCCCCGGTCACCGTCGTGGCGCTCCTGTTCGCCGCATGGGGCGTCGACGTCGCAGCCCAGGGCGACTCCGCTCCCCGCAACACCGAGCTCGCAGGGAACCCCGTCGGAGGGCAGTCCCCGGCCCAGCTGAAGGAGTCCGCGGCACTCCTGGCCATGACGTTCTCCTCCACCCCGGTGCGTCTCCAGAACGGCGACGACGTCCTTACCGAGACGGCCGGCAACCTGGGCCTGTCGGTCGACCAGGAGGCGGCCGTCGCCGCAGCGCAGGCCGGCGACGAGGGGTTCGTCCTGCTCCGGCCGTTCCGCCGGCTGGGCTCGCTGGTGCGTACCAACGACCTGCCGCTGCCCCTGACGGTGGACCGGGCGACGCTCGCGCCTGCGCTGGCCAAGCTCGAGGGCGAGCGGCGGGTGCCGGCCGTCGAGCCCACGCTCGACGCCACGAAGGACGCGGTGAAGATGGTGCCCGGGACCAACGGCAAGGAGCTCACGACCGAGTCGGTGGCCGCGTCCCTGCCCGCGTCGGTGGAGTCGGTGAACCGCCCCATCTCCCTGAAGGTGCGCCAGACGGTCCTGCGCCCGACCATGACCGACCCGCAGGTCGCCGCTCTCGCCGAGCAGGCCCAGAAGGTGACCGAGGGGGACATCACCCTCAAGGCCGGCAGCTCCACCGTGAAGGTGCCCGGCAAGGAGTTCCGTCCGGCGTTCGTGCTCGTCCCCAAGGACGCCACCCACCCGGAGCCGGAGCTGACGCTCGACCAGGCCAAGATCACGAAGCTCGTGCAGACCCAGGTCACCGGCGGCCCCGCCCGCGACGGCGGTGGTGCCAACCCCACCGGAGTCAGGTTCACCGTCCAGGGTGGTGTGCCGGTCCCCGTCGCCGGCCGCGACGCCGTGGCCTGCTGCGGCCCCCAGGCGCCCCAGCTGATCATGGACGGCCTGCTGAAGGGGCAGACCACCATCGAGGTCCCGGCAGAGACGATCACGGCCGCCCAGGGTGTCGAGTGGGCCAACACGCTCGGCGTCAAGGAGGTGGTCGGCCAGTTCACGACACAGCACCCCGCCGGGCAGCCCCGCGTGACCAACATCCACCGGATCTCCGACCTGATCCGTGGCGTCGTGATCCCGCCGGGCGAGACGTTCTCGGTCAACAAGTTCGTCGGCCGGCGCACCAAGGAGGACGGGTTCGTCAGCGCGCCGGCGATCAGCGACGGACAGTTTGTCGACGACATCGGCGGTGGTGTGAGCCAGTTCGCGACCACGCTGTTCAACGCGGCGTTCTTCGGCGGGTTCGACATCACGGCCTACAAGCCGCACTCGATCTACATCGGCCGCTACCCCTTCGGCCGCGAGGCGACGCTGGCCTACCCGAGCGTGGACCTCGCCATCAGGAACAACACGCCCTACGGCATCATGGTCTGGCCGACATATACCGCCAGCTCCGTCACCGTGCAGCTGTGGTCCACCCGCTTCGCCACCGGCGAGCAGTCGGCCCAGACGGGCGGCAACGGCACCCCGACCGGCCCGGCGGCGCCAAAGAAGTGCGGCAGGGTGGTCACGGAGCGGACCCGGACCTTTGTGGACGGCCACAAGGACAAGGACCGCTTCTACGCCAACTACAACTGCAACCCGCCCAAGTCGTAGCTCCCCGCTCGGCCCGCGGTGGCCCCCGAGGCCGGTCCTCCGTAGCATCCACGCCGTGAGCACCGACGAAGCAGCTGTGGACCCCGCGCTCGGCATCCGGTTCGAGGACCGGATGAGCGACTCCGACGCCCTGATGTGGGTGATCGAGAAGGACCCGATGCTGCGGTCGACCATCACGACCGTCATCACGGTCGACGGCGTCGTCGACAAGGACGCGCTCTGGGCGCAGATCGAGCGGGCCAGCCGGGCCATCCCCCGGCTCCGCCAGCGCGTTCGGTCCAACCCGCTCTCTGTGGCACCGCCGCGGTGGGAGGTCGACCCGAACTTCGACCTCGGCTACCACCTGCGGTTCGCCCGGGTCTCGGGCGCCGGCACCAACGAGGACGTCCTGGCTATGGCCGCCCCCATCGCCATGCAGGGGTTCGACCGTGCCCGCCCCCTGTGGGAGGCCACGATGGTCGAGGGCCTCGAGGGCGGACGGTCGGCGCTCATCATGAAGATCCACCACGCCATCACCGACGGCGTCGGCGGCGTGCAGCTCATGCTCGAGATCTTCGACCTCGAGCAGAGCCCGGCTCCCCGGGTCCATCTCGAGTGCCCCCAGGTGCACGTGATGAACCAGGCCGAACGGTTCGTCGACGCGTTCCAGCACACGGCCCGCCGCCAGATGGGTATCGCCAAGCGCGCCGCAGGTGGCGCTATGGGCGCCATCACCAGCGCCGTGGGCGATCCCGTGGGGACCGCAGGTGCTGCCGCCGAGCTGGCCGAGTCCGTCGTCCGGATCGTGAAGCCGGCGACGCACCCGCTGTCGCCGCTCATGAAGGACCGCTCGCTCTCCTACCACTTCAGCACCGTGTCGGTCCCGCTCGACCGGGCCAAGACCACCGGCAAGCTCATCGGCGGCACCCTCAACGACACGTTCGTCGCCGGCATCGTGCTGGCGATGAACCGCTACCACGAGGCGCACGGCATCTCGCTCTCGGCGCTGCGCATGGGCATGCCCATCAACATCCGTGACGAGCACGCCAGCGAGACCGCCGGCAACGCGTTCGTCCCGGCCCGGTTCGAGGTGCCCGCCGACGAGCTCGACCCGCTCGCCCTCATGACCGAGCTCCGGGCCCGGATGGTCACCGCCCGCGACGAGCCCGCCAACTCGCTCGTCGAGCCCCTCTCCAACATCTTGTTCCGCCTGCCCGCCACGGTCGTGACCGAGGTGTTCGGCGGGATGATGAAGGGCCTCGACTTCCAGGCCTCGAACGTCCCCGGCTCGCCCTTCCCGCTCTACCTGCTGGGCCACCAGGTCCGGTCGATCGTGCCGTTCGGACCGCTGGCCGGCGCAGCGGCCAACATCACGCTCCTGTCCTACGAGAACGACCTCAACATCGGGGTGACCGTCGACCCGGCCGCGATCGCGGACCCGGCGCGGTTCACCCAGATGCTGCGCGACTCGTACGCCGAGCTGCTCGACCTGGCCTGAGGTGCGCTCCGTCGACGTGGTAGTGGTGGGTGCCGGTCCCGCAGGGACCGCGGCTGCCACCACGCTGGCTCGGTCCGGGCTCGAGGTCCTTGTCGTCGACAAGGCCACGTTCCCCCGCGACAAGATCTGCGGCGACGGTCTCACCACCGGCGCACTCAGGCGGCTCGAGGCACTCGGGCTCGACCCGGCGGCCATCGCCAGCTGGCAGGACGTGGACGTCTGCCGGATCCGGTCGCCGAAGGGCCGCGAGGTCGTGCTGCCCCTCCCCCGGGGCCAGGGCCGGTTCGCCGCCGTCGCGCCCCGTCGAGAGCTTGACGCCGCGCTCGTCGAGGTCGCCCGGTCGGCCGGCGCCGAGGTGGTCGAGGGCCACGGCGTCATCGACGCCGAGGAAGGACCCGACTCTGCCGTCGTCACCGTGCACGAGCTCGGCGGCGTCCGGGCCCGCTGGGTGATCGGCGCCGACGGCATGTACTCACCGCTCCGGAAGCTGCTCGGCACCGCCCGGCCCGGCTACCTCGGCGAATGGCACGCGTTCCGCCAGTACGTCTCGAACGTGTCACCGCAGGCGTCGACCGAGCTGTTCGTCACGTTCGAGGCCGACCTGCTGCCCGGCTACTTCTGGTCGTTCCCGCTCCCCGGCGGCCGCGCCAACATCGGGTTCGGCATCCAGCGCGGGGGCGAGCACCGGACGCGCGACATGAAGGACCTGTGGCCCGACCTGCTCGCCCGCCCCCGCATCGCCGAGTTCCTCGGCGCCGACGTCGCGGCGGACGAGCCGCACCGGGCCTGGCCCATCCCCGCCGCGGTCGACCGGCCGGACCCGGTCAGCCGGCGCACGTTGTTCGTGGGCGACGCGGTGGCGGCGTGCGACACGCTCACGGGCGAAGGCATCGGCCAGGCGCTGCAGACCGGCATGGCGGCAGCCGAGCACATCGTCGCCGACGGCCCGAACGGCCGGTCGGCCAACGACTCGTACGCCAAGTGGCTGCACCGCGACATGGTGCCGGACCACCGCATGTCCCAGCTGCTCGTGAAGGGACTGTCGGGCGAACGCGGCGCCGAGGCGGCCATCGCTGCGGCGGGCACCTCTGCGTGGACACGCCGGAACTTCGCCCGCTGGCTGTTCGAGGACTACCCCCGGGCCGTCGTGGCCACACCGCGGCGCTGGCACCGGGGCGTGTTCACGGGTCCTGGCGCGTTCCGGGGCGCATGAGCCCTAGCATCTTCTGATGCGCACCCGACTGACCGAACTGCTCAAGATCGACCACCCCGTGATGCTCGCCGGGATGGGCGGCGTCTCGTACCACCAGGTGGTGGCCGCAGTCTCCGAGGCCGGCGGCTTCGGCTGCCTGGGCGCCTCGACCATGGGCCACGAGGAGATGGTCGGTGAGATCGAGAAGGTCCGGGGCCTGACCGACAAGCCGTTCGGCGTCGACCTGCTCACCGCCGCGCCGCAGGACCTGCAGGCCAAGGTGCAGGACATCATCGACGGTGGTGCCAGCGTGTTCGTCGCCGGCCTCGGCATCCCGGCCGAGGTCGTGGCGCAGTGCCACGAGCAGGACGTCATCGTCATCAACATGTGCGGAAAGGTCAGCCACGCCGTGCGGGCCGTCGAGGCCGGCTGCGACGTCGTGGTGGCCCAGGGCACCGAGGCGGGCGGCCACACCGGCCAGGTCGCCACCATGGCGCTCGTGCCCCAGGTCGTGGACGCCGTGGGCGCGCAGGTCCCGGTGGTCGCCGCCGGCGGCCTGTTCGACGGCCGCGGCCTCGCGGCCGCGCTCTCGCTCGGCGCCGACGGCATCTGGGTGGGCACGCGCTTCATCGCCACCCCGGAGGCCCGCGCCGTGGCCGGCTACAAGGACCGTCTCCTGGCCAGCGCCGAGGACGCCACCACCATCACCCGGGCCTACACCGGCAAGACCTGCCGGGTGATCCGCAACACCTACACGGACGAGTTTGCGGCCTCGGGCGGCACGCCGGAGCCGTTCCCCGGCCAGGTGCTCAAGTCCATGGGCGACGGCGCCAACCACCTGGGCTGCGACGACCAGGAGCCCGGCGTCGACCCCGACCGCGAGTTCATGCCCGCCGGGCAGGGCATGGGTGCCATCGACGACCTGGTCCCCGCCGGCGAGCTGGTGCGCAAGTTCGTCGCCGAGGCCGAGGCGGTCCTGGACCGG
>CAJANQ010000046.1 GCA_903941145.1 uncultured Actinomycetes bacterium | reverse complement strand
GTTCCCCCAGCAGCTCCATACCCACTGGCTGGTCGGGCCGGCCGGGCCGCCGCAGGACTCCGGTCCCGTCGGCGTCGAGGAGCAGGACGGCCTCGACCTGCTCCGGTGCGGCGGTCCCCGCCCACCAGAGCACCGGTCGGGAACCGTCGTCGACCGATCCGGGCCCCTTGACGTGGACGGTGGTGCCGCCGGCGGCGGGCGCCGACAGGTGGGGGAGCCACTGCGTCCACGGCGCCGGCGGGTGGACCGTGAGCGTGAGCCGGTCGGGGCCCTGTGCGCACGCCAGCTGGACGGTGAGGGTGCGGGCGACCGACTCGCAGGCCGAGGGGTCGCCCATGAGTACGAGCCCGCCGGCCGTCGCCAGGTCCACGGTGACCGGGAGCGTGAGGGACGCGAACTCGTCGGCGAGGGCGAGGACCTCTGCGGCCCGGGGGGCGCGCAGCCCGGTCGACGGCGGCGTGAGCAGGCCGTCGACCGGCACGGGCCCGCACCCCAGCCGGACCGACAGGTCGGGCCGTCCCCACAGCTGCGGCCCTGCGAGCCGCTCGCGGAGCGGCGGGTGACGGTGGTGGGCGAGGGCCTGCAGCTGCTCGGCCCTGCGCCCGAGCTCCTCGCGGGCGTCGACGAGCGCGTCGGTGAACTCCCGGTCGCGCAGGCGCTGTTCGTTCCGGGCGTCACGGCGGGCCTCGAGCGACGAGGCCAGCACGAACACGCCGCTGAACAGGACGAACACCACCGACGCCACCGAGCGGGTGACGAGCCAGAGGCCAAGGCCCATGAGGAGGGGCACCGACGCGCTGAGCAGCGGCAGCCGAGGCCGACGCACGGCTGGCGGCGGGTCGGGCAGTACGACTGGCGCCCGGTCGGGCAGCTCGCCGGCGCTGGTCCAGGGCGCTGCGCCGCGGTGGGGGCGGTGGGCGCCGTGGTGCGGCCGGTCGGGGAGCGACGACTCCATGACGACGGTGCGCAGCCCCCCTGACGTGCGGAGCAGGTCGCCGTGGGCGAGGGCGACAGCGTCGAGCACGGGTGACCCGTTCACTGCCACCAGACCCGGTCGGCTGCGCCGCACGACGAGGCGGTCGTCGACCACGACCTCGGCGTCGTCGACGGCGTTGGGGCCGAACGCGAGCGGGATGCGGCCCCCGTCGCCGTCCACCAGGACGGTGCCGGTGGGCGGGGGCCCCTCGACGAGCGGGGCGGTGCCGGCCGGGACCACCCGGACGTCGGCCCCCGACGGCGGCCCGGCCTCGGCGACGGTCGCGGTGGGCGGGAGCGTGCCCCGCTCGGTCTGGAGCGTTGGCGGGGGGTCAGAGGGACCGGGCGGGGGCGCCCCCAGGTGATCGGCGAGGGCCGCTGCCAGCTCGCCGACCGTCAGGTCGTCGGCGGCCCGGACCTCGACGTCGCGGGTGGTAGCGGGCGGCGGGGAGGGGGAGGAGGACGGGTGGGGGACGGTGGCCCGGCCTCGGTCGTCGTGGAGGCGGAGGAGGAGGCGCACGCTGACGACCGGGCCGGACCACCGGGGGAAGGACTCAGCCCTGCGAGGCCTGCGTCTGCTGGGTCACGTTGGTGGTGACCACCTGGGCGGCCGACTCGAGCGAGGCGGCCACCTTCTCGAGCTGGGCCTTGTGCTCGCCGTCCCACGAGCCGCGGAACTTCTCGGCGTCGGGACCCTGCCACCACGCGGAACGGAGCTGGCTGTCGAGCTGGCGGGCGAGGGTGCGGATCGTTCCGGCCTCACGCTGGAGGGACTTGGACAGGACCCCCATCTGTTCGGGGTCGAGACCGAGCTGTGGCATTGCGGACCTCCTGGTCGGTCGCCGGTGCTTCCGGCGCCCGCACAGCAGACCGCATGCTGCTCAGGCTGTCATCGGGGAGGGGTCCCCGGTGGGGGTCCGGAGCGGCCGTCGGGCCGCGGTCCCGGGCGGTTCCCCGGCCGCGTCACGGGCCGGGTGGTCGAACGTGCCGCCTTGGACCTGCGGCGCTGGCCCCGGGGCCCGGCCATGCGGGACGGGTGCAGACCGGGGCCCTTGCGCGGCGCCGGGCCACGGCCGAGCGCGTCGAGCGCGTCGCGGTAGTCCCTCGGCGCTGGTCCACGACCGCCGCCGATCGGTCCGAACGGCGACGCGGTGCGCACCTCGTAGCGGCGCACGACGCTGGACGCGACCAGGCAGATGCCGACCAGGACGAACAGGTCGCCGACCGACACGACGTGGCCCCACGGCAGCGGGATCGTGGAGCCCAGGAACCCGAGCGTGGCGTCGTCGCCGACCGTGCGGCCGCCGGTGAGCACCAGGTTGGGCACCTCGGACTTGGACACGACGCCGGCGGAGACCAGCGCCGAGGTGCTGACCGGCATGCCCCAGTTCAGGAGCGAGACCAGGAAGTTCAGGCCGGTGCCGGCGGCCACCAGGACCATGCCGCCGATCCGGACGTTGACCAGGGCGAAGAAGAGCAGCGCCCCGTACGTGGCGATCCGGAGGAACGAGATGAACCAGCCGGACCACGGCAGCAGGTCCAGGAGGACCGTCATCCCGACGCCGGCGGCGAGGACCTGCCACAGCGGGGGCCGCCAGTCGAGGAGGTTGTCGATGCGTCCGCCCCGGCGCAGCCCGAGGAACACCCCGAGTCCAATAGCGAGCAGCGTCGGCACCAACCCCACGGGCAGGAAACTAGCGTGCCCCTCCATGGCCGACGACGAGGTGCGCTACGAGGTCCGCGACGGTGTCGCCACCCTCACCATCGACCGTCCCGAGCGCCGCAACGCGCTGAGCTGGACGGTCATCTCCGGACTCCGTGAGTACGTGGCCCGGGCCCGGACCGACCCGGACGTGCGCGTGCTGGTCCTGACGGGTGCCGGTGACAAGGCGTTCTGCGCCGGCGCGGACCTGGGCGGCATGCGTGCCGACTCCTCCTACGCAGAGGTCCACGAGGCCCGTGGCGAGCTGGCCGCGCTCTTCGAGGACCTGTGGTCGCTCGGCAAGCCGACGGTCGCCAAGGTGCGGGGCTATGCCCTGGCCGGCGGGTTCGGCCTGGCGCTCAGCTGCGACCTGGTCGTGGCCGCCGACGACGCCCAGTTCGGCACGCCCGAGATCGACGTCGGCCTGTGGCCCTACATGATCACCGTGCCGCTGTGCCGGTCGATGCCGCCCAAGCGGGTGCTCGAGCTGATGATGACCGGCCGCCGCATCGGTGCCGCCGAGGCCGACCGCATGGGGTTCGTGACCCGGGTGGTGCCCGTCGGCGACCTCGACGCCGAGGTCGACGCCCTCGCCGCCACGCTGGCCTCCAAGTCGCCCGCCGTGATGCGGCTCGGGCGTGACTCGTTCTACGCGGTGTGGGACCAGTCGGCGGCCGACGCGCTCCGGCTGCTGCACCCGATGCTCACGGTGACCACCGAGCTCGAGGACGCGGCCGAGGGCATCGACGCGTTCATGGAGAAGCGCACGCCGGTCTGGAAGGGCCGCTAGGCACCCGTCCGCCGACGCGGGCCGGACCAACGATCCAGGGGGACACATGGCCGACGAACCAGAGGTCGACGAGCGCTACAACTGGGGCCCGCTGGTGGCCGACCTGGCGGCGCGCCGGGAGGCTGCGCTGGGGATGGGCGGCCCCGAGCGCGTCGAGCGCCAGCGCAGCCTGGGCAAGTGGCCGGTGCGCGAGCGCCTGGACGCGCTCCTGGACCCCGGCACGTTCACCGAGTTCGGCCTGCTGGCCGACCACATGGAGCCGAGCCTGGCCCACAAGGGGTCGTTCGCCGCCGACGGCTGCGTGACCGGCGTCGGCCAGGTCGACGGCCGCCGCATCGCGGTCTGCGCGTACGACTTCACCGTGCAGGCCGGGTCGATGGGCCGGGTCAACGAGTTCAAGGTCAGCCGCATGCGCGAGCTGGCGCTGCGCCAGCGCATCCCCGTGGTGTGGCTGCTCGACTCGGCCGGCGCCCGCATCACGTCCGACGCCGGCTCGACGTTCGCCGGCAACGGTGCGCTCTTCCGTGAGCAGGTGGCGCTCTCGGGCGTCGTCCCGCAGGTGGCCGCGATGATGGGCCACTGCGCGGCGGGCACCGCCTACATCCCGGCGCTGGCCGACTTCGTGCCGATGGTGAAGGGCACGTCGTCCATGGCGCTGGCCGGCCGCCACCTGGTGAAGGCCGCCACCGGCGAGGACGTCACCGAGGAGGAGATGGGCGGCTCCGAGGTGCACACCAAGGTCTCGGGCGTGGCCGACATGGAGGTCGCCGACGACGCCGAGTGCCTGGCGATGGTGCGCCAGTACCTGTCGTACTTCCCGTCCTCGAACACCGACGAGGTGCCCGACGTCCCGTGCGACGACCCGGTGGACCGGCGCTGCGAGGGCCTCTACAAGATCGTGCCCACCGCGCCGCGCCGTGCGTACGACATGCACAAGGTGATCGCCGAGGTCGTCGACCCGGGCTCGTTCTTCGAGATGAAGGCCGCGTGGGCCCGCAACGTGGTGACCGGGCTGGCCCGGGTCGGCGGCCGGGCCGTCGGCATCGTCGCCTCCAACCCGATGGTCCTGGGCGGTGCGCTCGACGTGAACTCGGCCGACAAGGCCGCCCGGTTCGTGTGGCTCTGCGACGCCTTCGGGATCCCGCTCGTGTTCCTGCACGACGTGCCCGGGTTCGTCGTGGGTACCGCGGTGGAGCAGCAGGGGATCATCCGCCACGGCGCCAAGATGCTCTTCGCCATCTCCGAGGCCACCGTCCCCAAGGTCTCGGTCGTCGTCCGTAAGTCCTACGGCGCCGGCTACTTCGTCATGAACGGCCTGGCGTACGAGGCCGACTACCTGGTCGTGTGGCCCGGCGCCGAGATCGCGGTGATGGGCCCCGAGGGCATGGTCAACATCACGATGCGCAAGCACCTCGACGAGTTCCCCGAGGGGGCCGAGCGCGACGCCGAGCGCATCCGTCTGGCCGACGAGTTCCGCACGAACATCGACCCGTACATCGCGGCGGGCCACGGCCTGGTCGACGACGTGATCGACCCCGCCGACACGCGGCTGGCCATCTGGAAGGGCCTGGAGGTCGCGGCGACCAAGCAGGTGTCGCGGCCCTGGCGCAAGCACGGCGTGCTGCCGGTCTGAACCGCCGCAGCAACCGACTCGAACGACAGCACGAACAGGAAGAACGGAGCACCCATGACCGACGTCCGGGCAGAGATCACCGCCAACGTGTGGAAGGTCAACGTCGAGGTCGGCGCCAGCGTCGCCGAGGGCGACGAGGTCGCCATCCTCGAGTCCATGAAGATGGAGATCCCCGTCGAGTCCCCCGTGTCCGGGACCGTGACCGCGGTCCACGTCGCGCCCGACTCGCAGGTCAAGGAGGGCGACCTGATCTGCACCGTCGACGCCTCCGGGCAGGGCTGAGCCGTGCCGGTCACCTTCGAGGTCGAGGACCACGACGGCCTGTCGGTGGGCGTCGTCACCATCTCGCGTCCCGAGCGCCGCAACGCCATCGACCACACCGCGCTCGACGAGCTGCACGACTGTGTCCGCCAGGCCGCCTCGGCCGACCTGCGGTCCATGGTGCTCACCGGGGCCGAGAACCAGTTCTGCAGCGGCGCCGACCTGAAGGAGCTCGAGGACCTCACCTTCACCCGGGCGCTGCGCCGGGCCCTCGACGACCTGGCCGGGCTCCCGTTCCCGACCGTCGCCGCCATCTCTGGTGCCTGCATGGGGCTGGGTCTCCAGCTCGCCGTGTCGTGCGACCTCCGGCTCGCCACTCCGGACGCCCGGTTCGCCGTGCCGGTGGCCAAGCTGGGCCTGATGGTCGACCACTGGACCGTGCAGCGGCTGGCGCTCGGCGTCGGCCACTCGACGGCCCGCTGGATGATGCTCACCGCCCAGCAGGTCACGGCGGAACGCGCCCACGAGCTGGGGTTCGTGCACCAGCTGGTCGAGGCCGGCCCTGACGGCGCCGGCAACGCGGTGCTGTCCGACGCCCGGCTCCTGGCCGGCCAGGTGGCCAAGCTGGCGCCGCTCGCCCTCTCCGGCTCCAAGCTGGGCCTCGACCTGCTCGAGGTGGCGCCCGACGACGTCGCCACCGCCGGTGGCGAGGCGGCCGAGCCGCGCTCCTACCGACAGGCGTTCGAGCGGGCCTGGGGCTCCGGCGACCTGGTCGAGGGCCGGGCGGCGTTCACCGAGCGGCGCCCACCCGTCTTCCGCGGCGAGTAGCCGCGGCGGGTCCGGCTAGTTGCCGGACGTACCGCTGTCGTCGGTGCTGTCGCCGGTGCTGTCGTCGGTGCTGTCGTCGGTGCCGTCCGACCCGGCGCCGGTGTCGTCACCGCTGTCCGTGTCGGTGTCGTCGCCGTTGTTGCTGCCCGCACTGGTCCCGGCCTTCGATCCGGTGGTGAGCCCACCGTCGGCCGGGGTCACGGCGCACAGCACGGTGCGGTCGGGCTTGCCCCACGACTGGATCGACGGCCACCAGGTCTGGATCTCCAGGTCGGAGCGCGTCCACGGCACGCCGACGTAGGACTCGAACTTGTCGAAGCACTCTTGCTCGGACCAGTTCTGCACGGCGGTGGCGCCGGGGAACCCCGAGCTGCCCGCACCGGGGCCCGAGTACTTGAGCCGCGCGTACAGCTCGTACAGGTGGGGGTCGGAGCAGTCGACGACCCAGACGGCCCGGTCCTCCGCAGCGTCGTTGCCCGTGACCGGCAGGAAGCACTGCCCGACCTGAAGGCTGTTGAGCCCCTTGGCCACTGCGCCGGCCGGCGGCGCATCGGGGTCGGTGGTGGTGGTCGACGTGGTCGAGGTGCTCGTGGTCGACGCGGACGACGACCCGCCTCCGCACGCCCCAAGGGTCGTGACGGCCACCAGCAGTGCGACGACGGTCGCTGCCGTGCGGACGCGCCGCGGCGGCGGAGCAGGGGTGGTGTTCACAGCGCAGGAAGGTAGCGGTCGAGGTGCGTCCAGGAGAACCAGACGAGCGCCAGCACGAACGGGGTGGCCAGCAGGTACGCCGGCCACTTCTTCCACCGCGTGCCCAGGAACCAGGCCGCCATGCCGACGGCGACGGCCCCGAATGCGAACGCAGCGGCCAGCAGGAGCTGGCTGGAGTCGCCCCCCAGGGTGGGCTCGTCGGTCACGACCTTGGGCGGCCTGGCCGGTGGCGGGGAGGCTGGCGCTACCGGGGTCACCAGGTCGGCGACGACCACGATCCGCTGCCGGGCCGAGTACTTGGGGTGGCACGCGGTGAGGGTCAGCTGGTTGGTCTGCGTGGGCGCCAGCACGAGCACCCCGCTCGGCTTCACCGTGAACCAGCCGCGGCCTGTGCCGTCGGGTGCGGCCCGCACCTTGTAGGTGAACTGTCCCTGCGGCGTGGTGGTGACGATCTCGTCGCCGGGGACCAGCTCGTCGATGCGGTTGAACGGCGCGCCGTAGGTGGTGCGGTGGCCCGCGATCGCAGAGTTGCCGGGCTGCCCGGGCAGGGCCGTGCCGCCGTAGTGGCCGGGCCCCTTCTTCAGGTCGGACTTGGACACGCCCTGCACGACCACCCGGGCCAGGTCGATCTTCGGGATCTGGATGATGCCGACGGGCTGGCCCGACGACGGCGCCGGGGTGGCGACGGCCGGGACGGTCGCAGCCGCGGCCAGGTCCTTGGCCAGGAGCTCCGGGTCGGTGGTGGCGTCGTCGCCGGTGCGGCCGCCAGAGGGGGCCTGGGACAGGTCGGTCGAGATCTCGGCCGCCAGCTGGTCCTGGCTGCGGCTCGTCTGCAGGCCGGTTCCCCAGAGCTGGAAGCCCACGAACCCCAGGATGAAGAGGCCGGCCACGACCATGGAACGGCCCAACCAGCCGAGGACCCGCGAGAGCATCCGGTCACGGTAGTGGGAACCGTCCCGCTGGCCTCGTTGGGGCACCGATCCGCTGTGGCGCCCCTTGGCCGGGGCGGCCCCGCGGCCGGTAGCGTGCGGGCGTCGGTCGGCCCCCCCGTCCCGCCGGCCTGCGGCCCCGGGCCGTCCGCCGAGAGCCACTGAACCCCGTGCCCTGCCTGCCCCCGAACCCCCGCACCAGGTCCTGACATGGCGCCCGTCGTCCATCTCCAGCAGGCCGTGGCGCTGATCGGCCGGTTCCCTGCGCTCGCCGGGGTGGACCTCGACGTCGACGCCGGCGAGGTGGTCCTGCTCCGCGGCCCCAACGGTGCCGGCAAGACCACACTCCTGCGGGCGTGCGCCGGGCTCGTGCCCGTGGTCTCGGGCACGGCAACGGTGCTGGGCTGCGACCTGGTCGCCGACCGGGGTGCCGTGCGCCGCCGCGTCGGCCTGCTGGGCCATGCCACCCACCTGGACGACGACCTGTCGGTCACCGAGAACGTGGACTTCTGGTCGCAGGCGGCGGGGGCGACCAGGGCCGACGGCCGGGCGGCGCTCGAGCGGCTCGAGGTGGCGACCCGCCTGTACGACCTGCCGGTGCGCGCCCTCTCGGCGGGACAGCGTCGGAGGGTGTCGCTCGCTGCGGTGCTGGCCCGGCGTCCCGAGCTGTGGCTGCTCGACGAGCCGCACGCCGGTCTGGACGCCGCGGGGCGAGACGTCGTGGACGGGCTCATGGCCGAGGCGGCGTCGGTCGGGGCGACCGTGCTGTTCGCCTCGCACGAGCTCGACCGGGCCGAGGCGGTCGCCCGGCGCACCGTCGTCATTGCCGGCGGCGCCGTCCAGGACGACGAGGTGGGGGAGGGTCACGATGGCTGAGGCCGTGACCGCTCCCGGCACACTCAGGACCGTGCTGTCCGACGCCCGGCTGGTCGCGGCCAAGGACCTGCGCCTCGAGCTGCGGTCCCGGGTCGGCATCAGCCAGGTCCTGCCCTTCGCGCTGCTGGTCGTGCTGCTGTTCGCCTTTGCGCTCGACCCCGACCGGCGTGTGCTCGGTGCCGCCACCCCGGGCCTCTACTGGATGGTCGTGCTCTTCAGCTCGGTGCTCGCCGTCGGCCGCTCGTTCGGCGTCGAGGCCGAGGACGGCGTGCTCGACGGCCTGCGGCTCTCCGGGCTCTCGCCGGCCGGGATCTACCTGGGCAAGGTGGGCGCGCTCCTGGTCGAGCTGCTGGTCCTCGACCTGGTGCTGGCCCTGGCGGTGGTCGTCTTCTACGGCACCGACATCAGCGGCCCGGTCCTGCTCGCCGCCGTGGTCGGCACTGCCACCGTGGGCATCGCCGCCGCCGGTGGCGCCTATGGCGGGCTCACCGCCCGGATGCGCGGCCGTGACACGCTCCTGCCGCTCCTGCTGCTCCCGCTGCTCGCCCCGGTGCTGATCGGCGGCACCCGCGGCGTGGAGGTGGCGCTGGGGCGCGATGCTGGTCCCGGCTGGCCCTGGGTGGGGCTGCTTGGCATATTCGCCCTCGTGTACCTGACACTGGGGACACTGATGTTCCGCCCCCTCCTGGAGGATGCATGACCACGAGCGCTTCGGCGACCGGTACGACGAGCGGTGCGGGAACGCCCGCGCCCACGTCCACCGCGTCGACCGCCACCCGGGTGCTGGGTGCGGCCACGCTCGTCGGCATCGCCCTGCTGGTGGTGTTCGGCGTGTTCGTGAGCCCGCCCGACAAAGAGCTGGGCGAGACGATCCGCATCCTCTACATGCACGTCCCGACCGTCTCGGTGGCCTACCTGGCGTTCATCGTCACGGCCGTCGGCTCGGCCATGTACCTCTGGAAGCGGACCGAGTTCTGGGACCTGCTGGCGGCGTCGTCGGCCGAGATCGGCGTGGTGTTCTTCGGCCTGACGATCCTCAACGGGATGCTGTGGGGGAAGATCACGTGGGGCGTCTTCTGGCGCTGGGAGCCACGGCTCACCACCACCGCCGTGCTGTTCCTGACGTACATCGGCTACCTGGCCGTGCGCGCCGTCCCGGCCTCGCCCCGCACCCGTGCCACCCGCTGCGCCGTCGTGGGCCTGCTCGCCGTCGTCAACATCCCGATCGTCCACAAGGCGGTCGACTGGTGGCGCGGCCTGCACCAGGAGCGCACGATCTTCGGGACCCTCAAGCCCGAGATCCAGGGCACGCAGGCCTTCGCCGCCTACCTGGGGCTGGGGGTGTTCCTGCTGCTGTTCGCCTGGCTGCTGATCCACCGGTTCCGCGTGGCCTTCCTGGCCGAGCGGGCGGCGGAGTCGGGTCTCGAGGGTGCCATCGCCGAACGCCGTCAGGAGGCTGGACAGTGAGCTCGACCGGATACATCGTCGCCGCCTGGGTGGTCACGTTCGCCGTGGTCGCCGGGTACGCCCTGTGGGTCCTGGCCCGTGGCCGCCGGCTCAGCCGTGAGGTCGCGCCCGAGGAGCGCCGCTGGATGACCGCTGGGAGCCGTGGCCGTGAGTGACGCACCCCTGACCGGCCCGCACGACGACCCCGAGTCGTCGGACGCCGAGACGCCCGAGCACTTCGACCTGACGCCGCGTACGGCGGCGGCCACTTCGTCGTCCAAGGGGAGTGGCAAGAAGTGGATCGCGGTCGCCGGCGTCGGCGTCGTCGTGGTCGCGCTGGCGTTCGTCCTGTTCAACGGCCTCCAGAGCGCGTCGACGTTCTTCTACAACGTCGACGAGGCGGTGGCGCAGACGTCGACGCTCGACACGACGCGGTTCCGAATGCAGGGCAACGTCGTGGCCGGCTCGGTGACGACGACCAGCGACGGCGTCGACTTTGTCATCAAGTACAAGGACGCGCAGGTGCCGGTGCACCACGTCGGTGACCCGCCGGAGATGTTCGGGCCCAAGATCCCTGTGGTCCTCGAGGGTGCCTTCGCCGCCAACGGCAAGAAGTTCGAGAGCGACGAGATCATGGTCCGCCACGACAGCACCTACGACGAGAAGAACGAGGACAGGGTGCGCGAGGCGGACCAGGACGCGAAGCAGCGGGCCACCGGGTGAACCGCGCGCTCGGCCTGGGCGGCCTGGTCCTCGGGTTCGGCGGCGCGTTCGTCGGGATCTGTGCAGTACTCGCCGGGCTCCGGTCGAACCGCAAGGAGCTGGTCCGTCTGTCGAGGCCCTACGCGGGTGTGGTGCTCTTTGGCGCCGTCCTGGCGGTGGTCGCCATGCAGCGGGGCCTGATCACCCGGGACTGGACGCTCAAGTACGTGGCCGACCACGGCTCGTCGACCACGCCGCCGCTGTTCAACGTCGCCACGATGTGGTCGGCGCTCGAGGGGTCGATCCTGCTGTGGGGCCTCATCCTGGCGGGCTACACGGTGGCCGTGGCCACCAAGTTCCGGAAGCGGCTCGAGGACCCGCTGGTCGGCTGGGCCATGGTCGTGATGTTCGTGGTCTGCCTGTTCTTCTTCGGGCTCATGCTCACCGCGGCCAACCCCTTCCAGGGGAACATCCCGCCGCCCGGCTACGACGGCCCGGGCCCCAACCCGCTCCTGCAGAACCACATCCTCATGGCGTTCCACCCGCCGATGCTCTACCTGGGCTACGTCGGGTTCACCGTGCCGTTCGCCTTCGCGATCGCCGCGCTCGCCACCGGCCGCGTGGGTGAGGGGTGGCTGGTCGAGACCCGGCGCTGGACGCTCTTTGCGTGGGGCTTCCTGACCGCCGGCATCATCCTCGGCTCCTGGTGGAGCTACGAGGTCCTGGGCTGGGGCGGCTACTGGAAGTGGGACCCCGTCGAGAACGCGTCGTTCCTGCCATGGCTCACGGGCACCGCGTACCTGCACTCGGTCATGGTCCAGGAGCGCCGGGGCCTGCTGCGGGTCTGGAACCTCTCGCTGCTGTGCGCCACGTTCTCGCTCACGATCCTGGGCACGTTCCTCACCCGGTCGGGCGTCGTCGAGTCGGTGCACGCCTTCTCGGGCGGCTCGGTCGGTCCGATCCTGCTGGGCTTCTTCGCGGTGGTCGTCCTGGTGTCGGTCGGTCTCATCGGCTGGCGCGGCGAGCAGCTCCGGGCGCCGGGACGCATCGACTCGCCGCTCTCGCGCGAGGGGGCGTTCCTGGCCAACAACGTGCTGTTCGCCGTCTTTGCGTTCGTGGTGCTGCTCGGCACCGTGTTCCCGCTGGTGGTCGAGGCGCTCAACGGCGACCGGCTCACCGTGGGCGTGCCCTACTTCAACCGGATGACCGTGCCGATCGGGTTCGCGCTCCTGACGCTCATGGCCATCGCCCCGGTCCTTCCGTGGCGCAAGGCCTCGGGCGAGCTGCTGCGCGACCGCCTGTGGTGGCCAGCGTGGGCCGGTGTCGCTGCGGTCGTGCTGGGCGCCGTCGCCGGTGCCGACGGGGTGGCCCCGCTCATTGCGTTCGGCCTGGGCGGGTTCGCGGCCGGCTCGGCGCTCCGCCAGCTGGTCCTGGCCACCCGGCGCCAGGGCGTGCGCGGCCTGGTCGGCCGGGCCAACGGCGGCATGGTGGTGCACATCGGCACGATCATGATCGCCGTCGCGCTGGCCGCGTCGCAGTCGTTCATCCGCACCGCAGAGTTCGACCTGAAGCCGGGCGCCACCGCCGTCATCGCCGGCCACACGGTCAAGTACCTGGACTCGCGCTCGGTCGAGAAGTCCAACCGCGTCGAGCTGCGGGCCAGGTTCCTGGTCGACGGCAAGAAGGTCTTCGAGCCCAGTCTCAACAAGTACCGGCTCACCGGCCAGACCATCGGCACGCCGTCGGTCAAGGTCGGCCCGCGCGAGGACGTCTACCTGGCCCTCACCCGGGCGCCCGGCACCTCCAACCCGGCCGTCGGGCTGCGGGTGATCGTCCAGCCGCTCGTGGTGTGGCTGTGGGTGGGCGGCACGATCATGGTGGTCGGCACAGTGCTGGCACTGTTCCCGGGACGGCGTCGCAACCCGCTCGACCCGGTGTCGGCACCGGCTGCGCCCGAGGTCGAGGGCGACGGTCCGCCCTCCGACGGGTCGGACGAGCCCGACGGTGAGGTGGTCCCCGCATGAAGAAGGCACCGCTGATCGCCGGGATCGTGGGCGTCGCCATGGTGGCGCTCATCGTGCTGTTCGCCACTGCGCCGCGGGGCAAGGAGGCCGACACGTCGGGCACGGTCGTGGGCAAGCTCGCTCCGGCCCTGCAGGGCACCACGGCGGACGGTGCTTCGGTCGACCTCGACAAGTACCGCGGCAAGTGGGTGCTCCTGAACTTCTTCGCCACGTGGTGCCCGCCGTGCGTGGCCGAGCACCCGGAGCTCGTGAAGCTGTCGCAGGTCCCCGGGACCCCGGTACAGGTCGTCAGCGTGGCGTTCGACGACCCGGCGGCCAAGGTCAAGGAGTTCTTCGCCAAGGAGGGCGGCGACTGGCCGGTCGTGGTCGACGGCACCGAGCAGTCGACCCTCGACTACGCCGTGGTGAAGCTCCCCGAGTCCTACCTGATCAACCCCGAGGGCAAGGTCAGCCAGAAGCTCGTCGGCGGCATCTCCGCGGCCGAGGTCCAGCAGATCGTGGACGCCGAGTCGTGACTGCGCCCGAGGCCCCCGTCCGTACGGCCCCTCCGCCCCGTCGCCCGGTCCGCCAGAAGTGGTGGTGGTGGGCGACCATGCTCGCGGTCGTCGTCGTGGTGCTGGTCGTGGCAGCCCGGCCGGCCCCGACCAAGGGCGTGAGCGACCAGCGGGCGTTCGCGCTGGCGACCCAGCTCAAGTGCCTGCAGTGCGTGGGGGAGTCCGTGGGTGCCTCGCAGGCTCCGCTGGCCGTGAAGTTCCGCCAGGAGATCGACCGCCAGATGCGCCGGGGCCGCACCGACGACGAGATTCTGAACTACTTCGCCCAGCGCTACGGCCGACAGGTGCTCGAGACCCCGCCGTCCACCGGCGTGGGTGCGCTGGTCTGGATCGTCCCGGTGCTGGCCTTCGCCGGTGCCGTGCTGGTCCTGGCGGCGACCTTCCGCCGCTGGCGCGGCGAGCGCGCCGACCTGACCCCGAGCGACGACGACGAGGCGCTGGTCGCCCAGGCGCTCGCCGACCGGCGGGACGGTGGCGGGGGCTCGTCGTGAGCGACCACCGTCCGGAGGGTGCCGACGACCTCGACGACGACAGCTTCGAGGCCGGCTCTGCAGAGGACCGCCAGGACCATCTGCTCCGTTCGCTCGAGGACCTCGAGCGCGAGCACACGGCCGGCGACCTGTCGGACGAGGACTTCGAGTCGCTCAGGGCCGAGTACACCGCCCGGGCCGCCGCCGCGCTGCGGGGCGAGGACGCCGCCGCCCCGGTCGCGGTGCCCGCGCCCCGACGTTCCCGGGGGCGGACCGCGGCAGTGGTCGGTGGCGTGCTCGCACTGGCGCTGGTGGCCGGCATCGCACTGGCACGCGGTTCCGGCCAGCGAGGCGGCGGTGGTCTCACCGGCGACGCCGGCGGCGTCCGCGAGCAGCTTGCAGCCTGCCAGCCGCTGGCGTTCCAGGAGCCCAAGAAGGGCATCGCCTGCTACCAGAAGATCCTGGAGATCGC
>CAJANQ010000045.1 GCA_903941145.1 uncultured Actinomycetes bacterium | reverse complement strand
CTGGTCGAGGTTCTTGCGTCGTTACCACCTCGACGAGCTCCCGCAGTTCTGGGCCGTTGCGCAGGGGTCGATGTCGCTGGTCGGCCCGCGCCCGGAGATGGTGGGTCTGTCGGCCACGTTCCCGGCGGACTTCGTCGCGCAGCGGACGTCGGTCCTGCCGGGAATGACCGGTGCGTGGCAGGTGAGCGATGCCGCCGCGGGCCTCATCTGCGAGGCGCCGGAGTTCGACCGGTGGTACGTGGAGCACGCGTCCCCGTCGGTCGACGCATTCCTCTTGTCCCGCACGATCTCCATGGTGTGTGGGGGGTCCCCGGTGACAGTTGCCGAGCTCAATGACCGATTCTGCTCCTGAGGGCGACCGCCCGAACGCAGTCAGGTGCTGCGGCGTGCGCATCGACTGTCTGCCGATCGACGAGGCGTCGGCCGTCGTGGTCAGGTGGGCCAACAACCGCACTCCGGGAGGCGTTGGACCGGTGCTGCACCTCTGCAACGCCTGGACCCTGGCGTGCGGCCTTGACGACCCAGCCCATGCGGCCCGGGTCGACGCCGGCGACCTGAACCTTCCCGACGGCATGCCCCTGGTGTGGCTCGCTCGGAAGTTCGGGATCGACATGCCCGACCGCGTCTACGGCCCGGACCTCATGCGTGAGGTGCTCGACCGTGGTCGAGCCTCCGGGGTCCGTCACGTGCTCTACGGCACGACACCGGAGACCCTTGGTCGGCTGACCGAGCGCCTGCAGGCAGAGCTGCCGGGTCTCCAGATCGTGGGGGCCGAGGCGCCGCCGTTCCGGCGTGCGACCGACGACGAGCTCGATGAGCTCGCAGCCAGGCTCGGCGACCTAGACGCCGGGATCCTGTGGGTCGGGCTGGGCACGCCGCAGCAGGACGAGCTCGTCTACCGGATGCGGACGCGTACCTCGGTGGTGCTGGTGCCGGTCGGGGCGGCGTTCGACTTCTTCGCCGGCCAGAAGGCCCAGGCCCCGCAGTGGATGCAGCGAAGTGGACTCGAGTGGCTCTTCCGGCTGCTCAGCGAACCTCGCCGGCTCTGGCGGCGCTACCTCGTCGGCAACACGAAGTTCGTCGTCGGGGCAGTTCCCGACATCCGCCGGGCGCTGGCCGGCGGGGATCCTGACCCGCTACTCGCTGAACCGTGAGTCCGCAGCCTGAGCGGGTGACCGCTCAGGTTCCGGCGCCGTCGACCCGTACCCGTAGCCGTACCCGTAGCCGTACCCGTAGCCACGGCGGCCGGGCTGGTCGTAGTTGAGGATGCACGCCAGAACCTTGGGCCCTGCGCTCTGCAGCCCTTCGAGCACGGCGGAGAGCTGATCGGCCCGGGTGGATCCGGAGCGGGCCACCACCAGCACGCCGTCGGTGTTGTGCGCCAGGTCGATCGCGTCGGCGACCGGGCCGAGCGGGGCCGTGTCGATCAGCACGACGTCGGTGCCCTCGTCGCGGAGCTGCTGAAGGAGCTCTGCCATCGCAGGGGAGCCGAGCAGCACTCCGGGGTCGAACCCTTCCGGGCCTGCGGGCAGGAACTTGAGGTCGTTGTGCTGGGGCAGGTCGACGAGGGCAGCACTCAGCTCGGACTCCCCGAG
>CAJANQ010000044.1 GCA_903941145.1 uncultured Actinomycetes bacterium | reverse complement strand
GATGGCGGTGGCGTGCGGACTGCCGACTCCCAGGACGTCCTGGGTGGTCGAGGTGAACCCGGAGCCCACTCCCACCAGCACGCCGGCCGCACCGGTGCGCATGAGGTGGAGGGCGCTCTCGTAGCTGGCGCAGCCGCCGACGATCACAGGGACCTCGAGCCGGCGGACCAGCTGCTTCAGGTCGAGCGAGTGCTCCTCGGTCTTGCTCACGTGCTCGGCCGAGGTCACCGTGCCGGCGATGACCAGCAGGTCGGGCTCGGCCTTGGTGACGTGCGGGAGCAGCGTCTCGGTGTTGGCGGGCGACAGCGCCACGCAGACGGTCGCACCCTGGTCGCGGATCTCACGGACGCGCTCACCGATCAGCTCGGGCTGGACCGGTGCGGCGTGCAGGGTGCGCAGCAGCTCGAGTGCCTCGGCCTCGGGCAGCTCGGGGAGCCGGGCCAGGTCGGCCGACGGGTCCTCGTGGCGGCACCACAGGCCCTCGAGGTGGAGCGTGCCCACACCGCCGAGGTTGCTCATCAGCACCGCCGTCGCGGGGCTGGTGACCCCGTCCACGGCCGAGGCCATGACGGGAAGGTCGAACTGGTACGCGTCGATCGTCCAGGAGACGTCGACGTCGTCGGTGTCACGGGTACGGCGGCTCGGGACGATCACGACCTCGTCGAGGCCGTACCCACGACGTCCGTCCTTGCCCTTGCCGATCTCTACTTCAGCCACGCTCTGCTCCTGCCCGGCACAGGGGTACCGGGGAAGCGGAGAGTTTAGGCCGATCGGCGGGGCGGCCCTGACTTCCGGGCCCGTCGGGCCCCGGGAGCGGGTGGCTCAGCGGCGCAGGCCCTTGAGGACCTGCCGGGCGACGGTGGAGTTCATCTCCCACACGACCTTGCGGCCGGTCTTGGTGACCTGCCGGACGACACTGCCGCCGGTGGCCTCCTCGATCGTGTCGAGGCCCATCACGACGGCGTCCTTGGTGGCGTCGGTGACCTTGTAGCCCATGTTGGTGAGGCCCTTGACCACGTCGGACTGGGCCACCGGGGCCGGCGCGGCCGCCGCGATGATGCGCAGCGCGTCCTTGGTCAGCTCGGCACCCTGGTTCACGGCCTCGACCGCGCTCAGGTTGCCGGGGGCGCTCTCCTCGAGCGACGCGAGCCAGCGCGTCACCTTGATCACGATCTCGCCGTGGGTCTCGCCTTCGAAGGTCAGCGTGGGCATGACGTTCAGCCTAGAAGGTCCGAGCAGAACGCGGTCAGGTGGGCGACCAGCTCGTCGGCC
The DNA here is from genome assembly GCA_903941145.1 of uncultured Actinomycetes bacterium. Classification (GTDB taxonomy): domain Bacteria; phylum Actinomycetota; class Acidimicrobiia; order Acidimicrobiales; family Microtrichaceae; genus CAJANQ01. The sequence continues at coordinate 8,107 of CAJANQ010000044.1, read as the reverse complement.
GCCTCCCACTGCACGAAGTGCCCGCAGCCCTCGAGCCGCACCGGCCCCACCGAGTTCGGGTAGGCCCGCACGGCCAGCTCGCCGAAGTCCGGGGCGACCACGCCGTCGGCGGTGCCGTGCAGGACCAGCACCCGCAGGTCGGGGTCGGGGGCGAACACCGGGCGCTCGGTCCGCAGGTCACGGTCGAACACCGACTCGTAGGTCCGCAAGGTCGCCCGGAACGAGGTGGCGTCGGCGAACGGGGCGGCGTGGAACGCGGCGGCCACGTCGTCGAACGCGCCGGGCGCGGCCCAGCCGCGAGGTCCGTAGAACTCCGCCACGTAGTCCTGCCGCTCCGTCGGGCTGGACAGCTCTGCTGCGAGCCCGTCGGCGTCGCGTCCCTGGCGCATGAAATAGTCGAGCGCCTCGACCGGCGGGAGCGCCTGCAGCGCCCTGCCGTCGGGAGCCAACATCAGCTCGTCGGCCAGGCGGGGCAGCGGCGAGTTGAACAGCGCCATCCGGTCCACGGCCGCCCGCTCCCGCAGCGCGAGCTCCAGACCGACCGGACCGCCCAGGTCGCCGCCGGCGACGACCCAGCGCTCGTGCCCCAGCTGCTCTCCCAGCTGCCCGAGCAGGGCGGCCAGGTCGAGGGCGTGGGCCACGACGTCGCCGAGGCCGTCCGCCCCTGGCGCCGAACCACCGAACCCGCGCAGGTCGGGCGCCACCACCTCGAACCCGGCGTCCACCAGCAGCGGCACGGCCCGCCACCACACCCGGCGGGTCTCGGGCCAGCCGTGCAGCGCCAGCAGCGGCACGCCACCGCGTCCAGCCCCTTCGTGCAGATACTCGATGCGCGTGCCGCGGACCTCGGCGTGGTGCGCGGCGAACCGGGCGGGGTCCAGCTCGGCAGGAAGGTCGGGGGTGACGGGCTGTTCGGGCACCTCCGGAGCGTACGGCGCCCTGTTTTCGGGCGACTAGCATCGACCTATGGCAGCCCTCCCCGACGACCTTCCGTCCGCCGACCGCTTCGGTCCCATGGGTCTGACGTTCGACGACGTCTGCCTGGTCCCCAACGCCAGCGACGTGGTCCCCGCCGAGGTCTCGACCGTCACCCGGCTCACCGACGACATTGAGCTGGCCGTGCCGCTCATGTCCGCCGCCATGGACACCGTGACCGAGGCCCGCCTGGCCATCGCCGTCGCCCGAGAGGGCGGCCTGGGCATCGTGCACCGGAACCTCTCGATCGAGGACCAGGTCACCGAGGTCGACAAGGTCAAGCGTTCCGAGTCCGGGATGATCGTGGACCCCGTCACGCTCGGCCCGGACGAGCCGGTCTCGTCCGCCCTCGAGCTGATGGCCATGTACCGGATCTCCGGCGTGCCGATCGTCGACGGCACCGGCCACCTGGTCGGCATCCTCACCAACCGCGACCTGCGGTTCGAGGACAACGTCCACCGCCCCATCCGTGAGGTCATGACCTCCGAGGGACTGGTCACTGCACCGCAGGGCACCAGCCTCGAGGAGGCACGGACGATCCTGGGCACCCATCGCATCGAGAAGCTGCCGGTCGTCGACGGCGAGGGGCGCATCACCGGCCTCATCACCGTCAAGGACATCAACAAGAAGATCAAGTACCCCAACGCCACCAAGGACTCCCAAGGCCGTCTGCGCTGCGGCGCCGCCGTGGGCGTGGGCGACGACGCGCTGGCCCGGGCCGAGGCGCTCGTCGAGGCCGGCGTCGACGTGCTCGTGGTCGACACCGCGCACGGCCACTCGGCCGGGGTCATCGAGGTCGTCCGCAAGGTGAAGGCCACGCTCGGCGTGCCGGTCATCGCCGGCAACATCGCCACCGCTGCGGCCGCCGAGGCGCTCGCAGAGGCCGGCGCAGATGCCGTCAAGGTCGGCGTGGGCCCGGGCTCGATCTGCACCACCCGCATCGTCGCCGGCGTCGGCGTGCCCCAGCTCTCGGCCATCTACGAGTGCGCCCAGGCTGCGCACCGCCACGGGGTGCGGGTCATCGGCGACGGCGGTGTGCGGTTCTCCGGCGACATCGCCAAGGCCATCGGCGCCGGCGCCGACATCGTGATGCTCGGCAGCCTGCTCGCCGGTGTGGACGAGACCCCCGGCGAGATCGTCCTCATGCAGGGCGAGCGCTACAAGGCCTACCGGGGCATGGGCTCGCTGGGCGCCATGAACGCCCGCTCGTTCTCCAAGGACCGGTACTTCCAGGAGGACGCCGACTCCACCGAGAAGGTCGTCCCCGAGGGCGTCGAGGGACGCGTGCCCTACAAGGGCCCGGCGCAGAAGATCCTCTACCAGCTGGTCGGCGGCCTCCGCTCGGCCATGGGCTACTGCGGCGCCGAGACCATCGAGGAGCTCCAGCGCAACGCCACGTTCGTGCGCATGAGCCCCGCCGGCCTGCGCGAGGCGCACCCGCACGACGTGACCATCACGGCCGAGGCCCCCAACTACTGGATGTAGCCGGTCCGGCCGGTCGCGGTCAGACGACCTCGTCCTCGAACCCGGGCGGGATCTGGTAGTCCGTCGGCGCCATGTGCGCGGGGTCGTTCTCGTCGGGTCCGCCGTGCTCCACCTCGAGGACCCGGGACAACAGCTGGCGCAGCAGCGCCGCGGTCGCGCCCCACACCGTGTCGCCGACCAGCTCGAAGAAGTACACGGGCCGCGACCACTCGCCGCTCCCCCAGCGCTCCTCGCGGAAGACCTCGGAGGCCAGCAGCTCGGACAGCGGGACCAGCAGCGCCGCGTCGACCTCGTCGGTATTGAGCACCAGGTCCGGCCGACCGGGCAGCAGGCCCACGACCGGCACGATGTAGGCGCGACGGGTGACCGTGGTCAGGTGGTCGAGCTCACCGAGCGGCTCCACGGACGACGGGTCGACCCCGACCTCCTCGAACGCCTCGCGCACCGCGGCCTGGACCGCCGTCTCGCCCGGGTCCGTGCGGCCGCCAGGGAAGCTGACCTCACCCTTGTGGGTCCGCAGGTTCCACGAGCGACGGGTCAGCAGGACCGACAACGAACCGTCCTCGGCAGGGAAGAGCGGGACGAGCACGGCCGACGGCGCGGCACCGTCGGACTCGACGGGAGACGGGCGCCCCACGCGGCCGGGCGGCACGGCGGCGCGCACGGCGTCGAGCGAGACACCGGCAACCGGATCGGCCAGGTCGGCCCACGGCGCGGGGCTGCCGGCGGAGAACTCCGCCGGGCGCGGGATCCGCTGGGGCCCGCCACGTCCGGGCGGCGGGCCCGGGGGCAGGTGGGTCACCCCGCGTCGGTGGAGGTGTCCGCGACGAGTGCAACGAGCAGCTCGCGCAGACCCGCGGTCTTCAGGTTGGACATGACGCGTCCGGGCGGGGTCTCACCGGTCTCCCACTCCTCCCAGTAGGCGAGGAGCTTGGCGGGGTCGGCGGGGGGTCGGTCGTCCATGCGGCGCAGACTACCGACCGGCCGGGCCTGCGTGACTACCGGCCGGCGGTGGCGGCCAGCGCGGCGCGGACCAGCCGCCCGGACGTGGCCATGCCAGGCGCCGTGGCCCACTTCTCGTAGTCCACGTGGCGGAAGCGGCAGTAGGGCTGCCCGGAGATCGCAGGGTCGCTGCAGGGCAGCGCCTGTGCGACCGACAGGACCAGGTTCCCGGTGCACAGGCCGTCCCACTCGCCGCACCAGCTCTCGGTGCGGGCCGCGAACGCCGGCGGCACGTACTCCGGCCGCTCCCCCAGGAAGCCGTGGCCGGCAGTGACCACTGCCGGGTCCACCCTGGCCCACGGGCCGAGCATGAACGACGGGTCGCCGAAGAACTCCACCGAGTCGACACGGGCGGCGACCGCAGCGGGCAGCCGCTTGAGGGCGAGCCCGGTGGCGTGGGCGCCCATCGAGAAGCCACTCAGGACGATGCGCTGGTCCGGGCAGGTGCGGGCCCGCGACGCCAGCAGCTGCACCAGCTCGAGCGTCCCGATGCGGCGCGACTGGTTGTACCCGCCGATGAACGCCACGTCGGTCTCGTCGGGCCGGGCCGCCAGGTCGACCGCCGGGGCGCTGAACGCGTCGATCGCCGTGAACCCGCCGGCGTCCTGTCGGCCGTCGCCGTCCAGGTCACCCAGCTCGAGCTGTTCCAATGTCACGTCCGGGCCGAGCGCGGCGCGGAAGTCGGTCCACATCGCGCGGACCTCCTTGGAACCCAGCGGGGCGCTCGAACCGCGGGCAGCGACGTGCAGGACGGTGGCGCACGAGGTGGCGTCGGCCACGACGGTCGACGCCCGCGGCCACGGGGTGCAGGCAGCTGCGACGAGGGTCGTCGCGCCCACGACGAGGACCACCAGCCGACGAACTTTTGAACGCATCGTGCGATCTTGGCAGAAACCGCCCCGGTTGCCTACCACCGACCCTGGACAGTCCGCCCCGCCACCTGCCCAGGTCTGGCGCCGGACGCGGACGGGGCGCCGCCACCCGAGGGTGACGGCGCCCCGTCGAGGCACTCTCAGGAGAGAGGGCTCACATCATTCCCATGCCGCCCATGTCCGGCATGCCGCCGCCACCGGCGCCGCCCTCTTCGGGCTTGTCGGCGACGAGGCACTCGGTGGTGAGCACCAGGCTGGCGATCGACGCTGCGTTCTGCAGCGCCGCACGGGTGACCTTGGCCGGGTCGATGACGCCGGCCTTGAGGAGGTCCTCGAACTCGCCGGTCGCGGCGTTGAGACCGATGTTGCCGGTCTCACGCTCGAGGTGCTCGACGATGACGGCACCCTCGAGGCCCGCGTTGTCGGCGATGGTCCGGGCCGGGGCGTCGAGCGCCCGCAGGACGATGGTGGCACCGGTCCGCTCGTCACCCTCGTGGGCGTCGACGACCTTGGCCACCGCACCCTTGGCACGCACGAGGGCGGTACCGCCACCAGCGACGATGCCTTCCTCGATGGCGGCACGAGTGGCGCTGAGCGCGTCCTCGATGCGGTGCTTCTTCTCCTTGAGCTCCACCTCGGTGGCTGCGCCGACCTTCACGACTGCGACGCCGCCGGAGAGCTTGGCAAGACGCTCCTGGAGCTTCTCGCGGTCCCAGTCGGAGTCGGTGTCGTCGATCTCACGCTTGATCTGGGCAACACGGCCGGCCACGTCCTCGGAGGTGCCAGCACCCTCGACGATGGTGGTCTCGTCCTTGGTCACGACGATCTTGCGGGCCTGGCCGAGCATCTCGGTCGAGGTGGCGTCGAGCTTGAGGCCGATCTCCTCGGAGATGACCTGGCCGCCGGTGAGGATCGCCATGTCCTGCAGCATCGCCTTGCGGCGCTCGCCGAAGCCCGGGGCCTTGACGGCGACCGAGGAGAAGGTGCCACGGATCTTGTTGACCACGAGGGTGGCCAGGGCCTCGCCCTCGACGTCCTCGGCCACGATCAGGAGCGGACGACCGCCCTGCATGACCTTCTCGAGCACGGGGACCAGGTCCTGGACGGAGCCGATCTTGCCGTTCACGAAGAGGATGTAGGGGTTCTCGAGGACCGCTTCCTGACGCTCGGCGTCAGTCACGAAGTACGGGGAGAGGTAGCCCTTGTCGAAGAGCATGCCCTCGGTGAACTCGAGGTCCATGCCGAAGGTGTTGGACTCCTCGACGGTCACGACGCCGTCCTTGCCCACCTTGTCGATGGCGTCGGCGATGACCTCGCCGATGCGGGGGTCGGCGGCCGAGATGGCGGCGACCTGGGCGATCTCCGACTTCTCGTCGACCTCCTTGGCGGCGTCAGCGATGGAGCCGACGGCGGCCGCGACGGCGGCCTCGATGCCGCGCTTGACGCCCATCGGGTTGGCGCCGGCGGCGACGTTGCGGAGGCCCTCGCGGACGAGCGCCTGGGCCAGCACGGTGGCGGTGGTGGTGCCATCACCAGCGATGTCGTTGGTCTTGGTGGCCACCTCCTTCACGAGCTGGGCACCCATGTTCTCGAACGGGTCCTCGAGCTCGATCTCCCGGGCGATGGACACGCCGTCGTTGGTGATCGTCGGGGCACCGAACTTCTTGTCGAGGACCACGTTGCGGCCCTTGGGGCCGATGGTCACCTTCACGGCGTCGGCCAGCTTGTTCACGCCGGCCTCGAGGGCGCGGCGCGCCTCGTCGTCAAACTTCAGGATCTTGGACATGTGTTGCTCTCAGTCAGTCAGGACAGGGTCACTTGACGATGGCGAGGACGTCGCGGGTCTGCAGGATGAGCAGCTCCTCGCCCTCGATCGTGATCTCGGTGCCGCCGTACTTGGAGTAGACGACGCGGTCGCCGACGTTGACGTCGGTGGGGATCAGGTCGCCAGTCTCGGAGCGACGGCCGGGGCCGACGGCCAGGACCTCGCCCTGCTGGGGCTTCTCCTTGGCAGTGTCGGGGATGACCAGACCAGACTTGGTGGTCTCCTCGGCCTCTGCCGGACGGACGACGATGCGGTCCTCAAGGGGCTGCAGGTTCATGCTCAGGGCCTCCATGGCGGTTAGCACTCTCTTATTGCGAGTGCCAAAGGTAGCAGTCGCCCCCGCCGAGTGCTAGCCGCCCCGCTCCCCCTCCCGAAATCTGGCTCCTCGTGGCGCTCGGTGCGCCAGTTCCGTCCCCGGTTCGGGCCGACTGGGTCAGAGGAGGGGGCGGACCCATCGGCCGTGGTAGTCGACCTGGGCGACCAGCCGGTCGTGGCCCGCGGCCGACCCGTCTCCGGTCCAGGTGCGGAGCCAGACCGCGGCGCGGCGGCGGTCCCACTCGTCGGGCTCGAAGCGGACCCAGGCCAGCGGGGACTCTGCGGTCGCACGCTCCCCCGCCGCCTCGAGCGCCTCGGTGACCGCCCAGCGCTCCGACGTCGGGAGGTACTGCCAGACGATGGAGTGCAGGACGATGCGAGGGCCGTCGACCTGCAGTGCCGCGGCGACGGCCTCGGCGGTGCGGGTGGTAGCGACCAGCTCGACGGGCTCGGTCCGGGCGACGTCGATGGCTGCGGCGATGCGGTCGAACCGTTCGGTCTGGTCGGGCCACACGAACGACAGCAGGGTCAGCCGCCCGTCCTCGGTGGTCGCGTCGACGGGGAAGGGGTCGACCCCCGTGCGGCTGAGCACCTCGGGCAGGCGGAGCCCCGCCGGGACGGTGCCGTGCAGCTCGGGACGGACCTGCACGGTCGACGACGGGTCGCCCAGCACAGTTGGACCGAGCGCCGTGCAGAACCGGTCCATCCGCAGGTTGAGCGCGCCGGAGCAGCCCATCTCGACCAGGTGGGCCTGGCCGAACCCGGCCGCGGCGACGGCGAGTCCCAGCCCACCCACGCGTGCGACCTCGTTGGTCTGGACCTCGCGGTCCATGGCGGCGACCAGGTCGTCGTGGTGAGTCGCGCACAGCTCGGACCACGCGGCAGCGAAACCGGCGTCGTCAGGGACAGTGCCACCGCAGCTCGGCAGCACGGCCGCCCACGCCGGGGCGCGTCCTGCAAGTGCCAGGCGGTGGGCACCGCCGACCAGCCGCAACGGGCCGGCCTGGCCGAACCGCAGGTCGGCGCGCGTCGCCACGACGTCCCAGGTCGGGCCGGCGGCACGCACGTCGTCGGCCAGCAGCCGCAGCAGCCGCTCGTAGAGCGCCGATCCAAGGTGGCCGCACTGCTCGGCCTGCTGCTCCATACGGCCGGCCCACTCGTCGCGTCCGGCTGCGGCCCCGCTGTCCGACTCGGCCTCCATGGTCACGTCGGGCTGCCCGTGCTCAGAACGTCGCGAGGCGCAGGTTGGGGTCCGCGCCCTGGTCGAGAGGGGTCGGGCCGTCGAGCCGCAGGCGGTACCAGCCGGCCGAGGCGATCATGGCCGCGTTGTCCGTGCACATCGAGCGTGACGGCACGAACCCCTGGATCCCGGCGTCGGTGCAGGCACCCAGGAACTCCTCGCGCAGGAGCGAGTTGGCGGCGACCCCGCCGCCCAGCGCGAGCGCCGTGGCCCCGACCTCCTCGGCCGCACGGCGGGCCTTGGTGACCAGCACGTCGACCACGGCGGCCTGGAAGCTGGCGGCCACGTCCACGGTCGACACGTCGGGGTTGGCCCGCACGTGGTTCACCACCGCGGTCTTGAGCCCGGAGAACGAGAAGTCGAGGCCGTCGTTCTTCAACGCGCGGGGGAAGG
>CAJANQ010000043.1 GCA_903941145.1 uncultured Actinomycetes bacterium | reverse complement strand
TCATCCACCGGATCCTCGAGGCGCCGGGCCAGACCGGGCCCATCGAGCCGGAGGACACGCTCACGTTCTACCTCTGGGGGCTGATCGAGCAGCGCCGGGCCGAGCCGGGCGACGACCTGATCTCGTACCTGCTGACGACCGAGATCGAGGGCAAGCCCCTGGACCCGGAGCACATCGTCGGGACGTGCGCGCTCCTGCTGCTGGCCGGGATCGACACGACGTGGTCGGCCATCGGAGCCAGCCTCTGGCACCTGGCCAACCACCCGGAGGACCGGCGCCGGCTCGTGGCGGAGCCCGAGCTCGTGCCCACCGCCGTGGAGGAGTTCCTCCGGGCGTACGCCCCAGTCACGATGGCCCGGCTGGTCAGCGAGCCCGTCGAGGTCGGCGGCTGCCCCATGAAGGTCGACGACTGGGTACTGCTGTCGTTCCCTGCGGCCAACCGCGACCCCGAGGCGTTCGACCGCGCCGACGAGGTGCTGATCGACCGGGAGCAGAACCGCCACCTGGCGTTCGGCCTGGGGATCCACCGCTGCGTGGGGTCCAACCTGGCCCGCATGGAGCTCACGGTGGCGGTGGAGGAGTGGCTCCGCCGGTTCCCGGAGTTCGAGGTGTCCGAGCCCGACGGCGTGCGCTGGTCGACCGGCCAGGTCCGTGGCCCTCGGGAACTGCCCGTCCGTCTCGTCCAGGGAGTGTGAGATGAAGATTGAGTTCGACCGCGACAAGTGCCAGGGGCACAACCGCTGCTACATGCTGGCTCCGGACCTCTTCGACGTCGACGACGAGGGCTACGCGATCCTGCGCGACGCCGGCACCGTGCCCGGGGAGCTCGAACGGCAGGCCCAGCTCGCGGCCGACAACTGCCCCGAGTTCGCGATCACGCTCGTCGAGGGGTAGCTGGTCATGGGGGAGGTCTACGAGGGGATGGACGAGTCGGCCGCGGCCGTGCTCGAGTTCCTGGCCGTCGTCGGCGTGCCGATCGAGGAGGGCTCGCCCCAGGCCGCTCGCGAGATGTACGAAGCCACGCGGGCCAGCGCCGAGCCCGAGGACCTGGCCGGTCTGGTGGTGGAGCACCGCGATGTGGCCGGCGTGCCCTGCATCGTCACCACGCCCGAGGGTGACGGACCGTTCCCGGTGCTGGTGTGGGTGCACGGCGGCGGCTGGACCATCGGCACCGCCGACATCGTCCAGCCCACCGCGGTCCGGCTGGCCCGTTCGGTCGGCTGCGCCGTCGTCAACGTCGACTACAGCCTCGCCCCCGAGTTCCCGTTCCCCGTCGCACTCGACGAGGTGTCCGGGGTGTGTGCCTCGGTGCTCGCCGGCGACCTGGGCCCGACCCTCGACACCAGCCGTGTGGCCGTCGGCGGCGACTCGGCCGGCGGCAACCTCTCGGCGGTGGTGGGCGCCGAGGTGCCCGGCCTGTGCCACCAGGTGCTCGTGTACCCGTCGACCGACATGACGCTGTCGTTCCCGTCGATCACCGCCAACGGCGAGGGCAAGCTGCTCACCTCGGCCGCGATGGCCTGGTTCCGGGGCCACTACCTGGTCGGCGTCGACGTCCGGGACCCTCGCGTCTCACCGCTCTTTGCCGACGACGGCACCGTTGCCGCGTTGCCGCCGGCCACGTTCGTGCTGGCGGGCCACGACCCGCTCCACGACGAGGGTCTGGCCTACGCCGAGCGCCTCGAGGCCGCCGGGGTCCCGGTGGAGGTCCACTCGTTCCCGGGGCAGATCCACGGGTTCTTCTCGCTCGGGGCGGTCGTGCCCGAGGCGGTCGAGGCGGCCGAGCTGGTCGCCGCCTCGCTGCGCACGGCGTTCTCGGCCTGACTCGCAACCGGGCAGTTTTCCCTCTAGGAACGGTGGGCATGACGGTCGAACCTGTTGGGGATGGTCGGTGCCGCCCCGGAGTGGTGCCGCCGACGCAGGGGGTACTGCGATGGAGGATCTGATCCCGAAGGTCCACGAGCTCTGGGACGCGTACGGCTTCAAGCCGCAGTGGCGGGGCAAGCTGCACGCCGCAGCGTTCTTCGTGACGCTCCCGGCCGGTATCGCACTCCTGGCGTCGGCCGACTCGACAGTCGCCCGGGTCGCCGTGGCCGTCTACGTCGCCAGCCTGGCGGGGCTCTTTGCGGCGAGCGCCAGCTACCACCGGTTCGCCCACACGGTCCGCAGCGTCACCTGGCTCCGCCGGCTGGACCACTCGATGATCTTCGTGCTGATCGCCGGCACCTACACGCCGATCTGCCTGATCGTGCTGCCCCGGGCCTGGGGCGTGCCCTTCCTGGTGGTGGTCTGGGTGACCGCACTCGCCGGGATCATCAACAAGATGGTCCGGCTGGGCCTGGGGAACGCCCCGTCCGGCTCGTGGCTCTACATCGTGCTGGGCTGGGGGTCGGTCGTCGTGCTGCCGCTGCTGCTGACCCGCCTCAGCGTGCTGCAGCTCGTGCTGCTGGCCACTGGCGGACTCCTGTTCACGGTCGGCGCAGTGATCCTGGCCAAGCGCCGTCCTGACCCGTCACCGACCGTGTTCGGCTACCACGAGGTCTGGCACGCGTTCACCATCGTGGCGGTGGGCTGCCACTTCGCCATGGTGGCCTCGCTCGTCAACTGACGTTCAGCCGGCGGTCGGACGTGCCTGCTCGGCGATGAGCGCCTCGACGGTCTCGGCCATGACCGGCCGCGAGCGCAGGTAGCCCTGGACGTCGTCGCAGGACAGCTCCGCGAGCACCTGCTCCTGCTCCTTGGTCTCGACGCCCTCGGCAGTGATCGACAGTCCGAGCTGGTGGCCCAGCGTGATGGTGGCGGCGACCACGGTCCGGGACCGGTCGTTCGGCTGGTCGAGCTGGGCGACGAACGACCGGTCGATCTTGAGCTCGTCGACCGGCAGCGTGGTCAGGTAGGCGAGCGACGAGTAGCCCGTCCCGAAGTCGTCGATCGCCAGGCGAACACCCAGGTCGCTGAGCTCCTGGACCAGCTGGGCGGCCTCGTCCGACACGATCGACGTCTCGAGGATCTCGATGGTCACCTTCTCGGTGGGGACGCCGAAGCGGTTGATCTCGGCCCGGATCTGACCGGCCAGGCCCTCGCTCGCGAACTCCACGGGGCTCAGGTTGAGCGACATCTGGGGCACGGCCTCGGCCGGGTGGCGG
>CAJANQ010000042.1 GCA_903941145.1 uncultured Actinomycetes bacterium | reverse complement strand
CCCAGGCGGACGACGGAGATACGCCGACCCTCCAGGTCGAAGCGTCGGGCCTCGCCGTCGGCCAGGTCGTCCAGTGCAGCGATGCGCACCTCGTTCGCGCTCACTTGGCGCCGCCTTCGGTCGCCACCGGCACCTGCCGGTCGAGGCGCACGGCCAGACGGTCACGGACCGGGCCGGCGGCGTCGGGCACCGGCCAGGCGTCGAGCACCTCGTCGAAGAACCCGGCGACGATCAGCCGCTCGGCGACGGGCGTGGGCACGCCGCGGCTCTCGAGGTAGAAGCGCTGGTCCTCGTCCACCGGGCCCACCGTCGAGGCGTGGCTGCAGCGGACGTCGTTGTGCTCGATCTCCAGGTTGGGCACCGACTCGGCCCACGCGTGCTCACTGAGCTTCAGGTTCCGGTTGGTCTGGAAGGCGTTGGTGCCCGCCGCCTCGTGGCCGATGCGGATGAGCCCCGTGTAGACGGAGTGCGCCGTGTCGGCGACCGCACCCTTGAACAGCAGGTTCGAGGTGGAGTGCGGGGCGTCGTGCGTCTGGAACGTGCGCAGGTCGACCATCTGGCTGTGCTCGCCGAAGTAGACGCTCGAGAGGTTGCCGGTCGAGCCCTTGCCGACCAGGTGGCAGTCGGTGCGCAGCCTGGCGTACTCGCCGCCGAGCGCCGCGATGCCGGCGTCGAGCGTGGCCTCCTGGCCGACCGAGGTGCTCAGCGTGCCGACCTGCCAGACCCGCGGGCCCAGGTCCTGGAGCACCGAGTAGCGGACCCGGGCGGCCGGGCCGACCTGGATCTCGGTGACGGGCACGACGAGTGCGGCGACGTCGGATGAGACCTGCACCTCGACGACGGTGACCGACGAGTTGGCCCCAGCACGCACGACCAGACGGGGTGCGACCGTGGCGCCCTCGGTGGTGGTCTGCGACAGCACGACGACCGGGCCGGAGATGTCGGTGTTGGCCGGCACGTCGACGACGACCGGCGACGTGGCGAGCGCCGTGTTGAGCGCCGCGAACTGGTCGGTCGGCTCGGCCATGACGGCACCCGGCTGCACGGCACCCGGGAACTCAGCGGCGGTGCCGACCTGCAGGCCGGCGCCGACGGCGTCGGAATCGACCGAGGTACCCACGACGAACCCGTCGACCAGCTCGACCAGCGCCGCGGTGCGACCCAGGGCGCCGAGGACGTCGGACAGGTCGGCGAGCGGCTCGCCCGCGGCGGCGGGGACGGTCCAGCGGGCCAGGTCGAGGTCGCCAATACGGCTGTAGCGCCACTCCTCGTCCGTGGTGGACGGGGCAGGGACGCCGTCGAGCGCGTCGAGGACCGACTTCAGCGTGCGGGGGGAATCAGGCACGGCGGCAATTTACCACTACGCGGGTAGGAGAAACCCATTCGGGCCGTCAGGGCTCAGTCGCCCCGACGGAACCGGCCGAACAGGCCCTTGCCCCACTTGGCACCCCGGGCGACCGGGTTGCCGGCCCGCCGGTCGGCAGCGGCCTGCTCGGCGTCCACCTCGGCCTTGGTGCGGGTCACGGCCGCGTTCACGATGTCCTCGGCCTCGTCGAGCAGCGCCGCGATCGAGGGGTCCTCCCCCAGTCCGTCGGGCTCCGGCGGCGGTGGCGGGGTCACCAGCGTCCCGTGCTGCCAGTTCACGTCGGCCAGGCGGGGCTGGTAGGCGGGGCAGTTGTCCGGGCACCGCCACGGGGCCTCGGGCGCCAGGTCCAGGTCGCACTTCCGGACGGTCTCGCCGTTGGGGTACGAGCGGCTCTCGAAGAACTTGCAGTTCTCTCGCATCGGCATCGGCGCAGTCTGCCACCCGCTCAACGGGCCGTTGGACGCGCCCGGCGCCGCTTCCGGGGAGCACGCTCAGCCCGCCGTGACCGCTGGCATAGGGAGAATCGCCCACCCCTCCTGACTCAACGTTGAGGTTCTTGGGGCCGACGATGTAGGGGCAAAGGCGGAGATACCAATGACGACTGAACCCCAACCCTTCACGTCCACCTCGACCACCAGCACCAGTGCGCTCGACGACGCACGGCGGCTCCTCGACGCAGCGGGCGTCGCGACCGCCGTCGTCGACCGCGAGGGCGTGCTCCACTCCACGTCCCCCGAGTTCGCTGCGGCGTTCGGCGCACGGCCCGACGAGATCATGGGCCTGCACCTGATGGACCTGGCCGACGAGGCCGACCGCGCCGCGGTGCTCTCGGGCCTGGCCCGGCTGGCCGACGGCACCCACCACCGGGCCGAGCTGCCGCTCACCCACCTGCACGCCGAGGGCGACCAGGTCGGGGGCACGCTCGCCGTCGGGACGGTCGGCACCAGCCACGACCCGGCGCTGCCGCTGCTCGCCGTGCTCACGCTCGACGAACCGGCCCCGGCCGCATCCGCCACGGTCCTGCACCGGCCGGGCACCGACCCGCTCACCGGGCTCGGCGACGACCTCCGGCGCGACGACTCGCTGGCCGGCGCCATTGCCCGCAGCCGCCGGACCGGCCACGCGCTCGCGGTGCTGCAGTGCCGGCCGCGCGATCCGCAGCAGCCACTGCGTGGTGACCTGCCGCTCGCCGAGATCGGCCGACGCATGGTCGAGGAGCTCCGCGACACCGACGTGGTGTGCCGGGTCGGCGACGACCTGTTCGTGGTGGCCGAGCACCTCGGTGACGAGCAGGACGCGGCAGGCGTGGCCTACCGGCTCATGTCGACCCTGGTCACCCCGGTCGACGACGGCGGCACCGACCTGAAGGTCTCGCTCACCGTCGGCATCTCGGTGGCCGACGGCGCGGCGTCGCCGCGGGCGATGCTCGAGGCTGCGGGTGACGCGCTCGACGACGCCAGGGCCGACGGCATGGGCAGCTTCCGGATCGTCGACCTGCGCACCGGCCGCGCGGCCTAGCGCTGCCGGCCGGGGTCAGCCGACCGAGCCCTCCATCTGGAGCTCGATCAGGCGGGACCACTCGACCGCGTACTCCATGGGGAGCGTGCGGGTGACGGGCTCGATGAACCCGTTGACCACCATCGACATGGCCTGCTCTTCCGACAGGCCGCGGCTCATCAGGTAGAAGAGCTGCTCGTCGGCGACCTTCGAGACCGTGGCCTCGTGGCCGATGACGGCGTCCTGCGCACCGACCTCCATGTAGGGGTAGGTGTCGGAGATCGAGTCCTCGTCCAGGATGAGCGCGTCGCACTGCACGTGGGACTTGCAGCCGTAGGCGTCGTCCTCGACCCGGACCAGGCCGCGGTACGAGGTGCGGCCGCCGCCCGAGCTGATCGACTTGGACACGATCTTGGAGGTGGTCTCCGGCGCGGCGTGAACCATCTTGGCGCCCGTGTCCTGGTGCTGGCCGGCGCCGGCGTAGGCCACCGAGAGCACCTCGCCCGAGGCCTTGGGGCCGACCATGACGACCGACGGGTACTTCATGGTCAGGCGCGAGCCGATGTTGCCGTCGATCCACTCCATGTGGCCCTCGGCCTCGACCCGGGCGCGCTTGGTGACCAGGTTGAAGACGTTCGACGACCAGTTCTGGATGGTCGTGTAGGTGACACGGGCGGCCTCCTTCACGACGATCTCGACGACCGCCGAGTGCAGCGAGTCCGACGAGTAGACCGGCGCCGAGCAGCCCTCGAGGTAGTGCACCTTGGAGCCCTTGTCGGCGATGATCAGCGTCCGCTCGAACTGGCCCATGTTCTCGGCGTTGATGCGGAAGTAGGCCTGCAGCGGCATCTCGACCTCGACGCCCGGCGGGACGTAGATGAACGAGCCGCCCGACCACACCGACGAGTTGAGCGCCGAGAACTTGTTGTCGTTCCGCGGGATGACGGTCCCGAAGTACTGCTTCACCAGCTCGGGGTACTCCCGCAGCGCGGTGTCCATGTCGCAGAAGATGACGCCCTGACGCTCGAGGTCCTCGCGGTTGCGGTGGAACACCACCTCGGACTCGTACTG
>CAJANQ010000041.1 GCA_903941145.1 uncultured Actinomycetes bacterium | reverse complement strand
GTCGGCCAGACGGGCCACGGCGTCACGGCGGTCACCGCCAGGCAGGAACCTGCCGGCCACCGACCAGAGGGAGTCACCAGCCTGCACCTCGTAGGACTGGGTGGCCACCGGCTCAGCAGAGAGGGCCGAGGCCACCGCCCCGCCGACCGCCGCCACGGCACGCACGCCGGCCAGGAGCGCCAGCACTGCGACGGTGAGCACCAGCAGCCGCCGCCGCAGGTACATCTGGCGCCGCTGGACCGCCCGGTCGGACCGGCCACCCTCGATCAGCCGCAGCTCAGGAAGCTGTCGCTGCGGGGTCGGAAGGATGGCCGGGGCCGTTGCCAGTCGGCTGCGCCCGATCGGGGCGGCGGTCCCACGGGAGGAACGGGGGGTGTCGGCGAGTCGCCGTGCGGTGCTGAGGTCGATCACTGCTGCCATGACGGTCAGTCTCCTGGAGGGGTGCGACACGCCTGCTCCGGACCCTGTGCCCCAGCGACTCAGGGACCGGACCAGGCGGTCGAACGGATGTTCGAAGGTCATAGTATCGAACGGTTGTTCGATGTCAACCACAAAATCGAACGAATGTTCCACCACTTCTGTCCGGTTCGCTGCTACCGTTCCAAACACCTGTTCGACAGCACACGTGTTCGACGTGTGACGGTTCGACCGGGGCCAGCCGGCTTCCCCAACGGCCACCCCAACGGCCTACGCATCGAAGGATCGAGGAGCAGTAATGACCGAGAACAACCTCACCAAGCGCCAGCAGGACATCCTGGTGTTCATCGAGCGCACCGTGTCCGAGCGGGGCTACCCGCCGTCGGTGCGTGAGATCGGCGAGGCCGTCGGCCTGGCGTCCCCCTCCACCGTGCACAGCCACCTGGCCACGCTCCAGCAGCTTGGCTACCTGCGCCGTGACCCCAGCAAGCCCCGCGCGATCGAGGTCACCGGCGACTCCGAGAGCGGCATGACCGCTGAGCGCCGGCCCACCCGCCACGTGCCGCTCGTGGGCGACGTGGCCGCCGGCACCGGCGTCATCGCCCAGGAGGAGGTCGAGGAGCTCGTGCCGCTCCCTGCCGACTTCACCGGCGACGGCGAGCTCTTCATGCTCCGGGTCCGCGGCGAGTCGATGATCGAGGCCGGCATCCTCGACGGCGACTTCATCGTCGCCCGGGTGGAGACGCAGGCCCGCAACGGTGACGTGGTCGTCGCCGGCATCCCCGGCGAGGAGGCCACGGTCAAGACGTTCTTCAAGGAGGGGCAGAAGGTCACGCTCCGCCCGGCCAACTCCACCATGGAGGACCTGGTCTACGCCGCCAACGAGGTGCAGATCTTCGGCAAGGTCGTCACGGTCCTGCGCAAGTACTGATCTGCCGCAACGGCAAGGACCTTCGAGGGCGGCCCTCAGTCCGGCGGGACGAGGGGCCGCCCTCGTCGCGTCCGGCGCCCGGCCCGCCGACCGTGCGGGTCAGTTCTTGTGCAGGTCGGCGTTGAGGGCGCCCCACTCCCCCTGACGAGGGAGCACCTCGACGGCGCCGGTCAGGGAGTTGCGGCGGAACAGCAGGCCGGGGCGGCCGCTCAGCTCGCGGGCCTTGGTGGTGGTGCCGTCCGGGAGGGACACGACCGTGCCCCCGGTGACGTAGAGCCCGGCCTCGACCACGCAGCCGTCACCGAGCGAGATGCCGATGCCGGCGTTGGCGCCGATCAGGCAGCCCTCGCCCACCGAGATGACCTCTTTGCCACCGCCGCTGAGCGTGCCCATGATCGAGGCGCCGCCGCCCAGGTCGGACTCGGCCGCCACGACCACGCCGGCCGAGATGCGACCCTCGACCATGGCGTTCCCGAGCGTGCCGGCGTTGAAGTTCACGAACCCCTCGTGCATGACGGTCGTCCCCTCGGCCAGGTGGGCGCCCAGACGGACACGGTCGGCGTCCGCGACCCGCACGCCGGTCGGGACCACGTAGTCGGTCATCCGGGGGAACTTGTCGACGCTGGTGACGTTCACCGTCACGCCCCGGGCGCGCAGGCGGGCGCGGGCCATGGCGAACGAGGGGACGTCGCACGGGCCGTGGTTGGTCCACACCACGTTGGCGAGCAGGCCGAACGCACCGTCCAGGTTCACGCCGTGCGGCACGACCAGGCGGTGGCTCAGCAGGTGGAGCCGGAGGTACACGTCGTGGGCGTCGACCGGTGCGGCCGTCAGGTCCGAGATGAAGGTCACGACCGGGGTGCGCTCAACCGGGAGCAGCGGGGCCTCCGGGTTGGCAGTGGCCAGCACTGCCACCAGGCGGGCGTTGGCGTGCTCCCCGTCGTCGGCCAGTGCCGGGTCGAACACCTCGGTGAGCTGGGCCAGGACGTCGCGGGAGAGTGCGTGCGTGCCAGTGGTGCCGTCGACCTCCAGCGCAGCACCCAGGAGTGCAGCCGAGCCCAGGTTCTGGCCCAGGTTGACCGAACCGAACCAGGTGTCCAGCACCGTGCCGTCGGCAGCGCGGGTGGCGATGCCGATGCCGAACGCGGCCGGCGGGGTCCAGCCCGGCCGGGCCGAGGCCGTCTCGATCACGGCGCGCAGGCCGTCCATGTCGGTAGGTCGCTCGGTGAGGGGCACAGGGTCCTCCGTGTTCGGGGGCGGATCGTCGGGCAGGTCGGTGCCCGGCGGGCGACGGTAGCGCGGCCCGGCGGGTGCGTCAGACGCCGTTGGCGAGCAGGTCGTCGAGGGCGACGAACGTGCGGTCCAGGCTGGCCCGCTCGACCCGCTCCTCGGCGGTGTGCGCCAGGGTGGGATCGCCGGGGCCAAGGTTCACGGCCGGGACGCCACGCTCGGCGAACCGGGCGACGTCGGTCCAGCCCAGCTTGGCGGTGATGCCCAGGCCGTGGCGGCCGACGAGGGCGGCCACCACCGGGTGGTCGAGCGCCGGTGCGGCGGCCGACGCGACGTCGACGACCTCGAACGTGTCGCCGTCCTCCAAGAACGGCGCCACGAACTCGCGGACGTGGGCCTCTGCCTGGTCCTTGGTGCGGTCCGGGGCGAAGCGGTGGCCGACGGTGACGGTCACCTGGTCGGGGACGACGTTGCCCGACACTCCCCCGTCGATCCCTACGGCCAGGAGCGCCTCGTGGAACTGGCAGCCCGAGATGACGGGCTGGCGAGGCTCGTAGGTGTCGAGGGCCGACAGGAGCGCACCGGCGCGGTGGACGGCGTTGCGGCCCATCCAGGCGCGGGCCGTATGGGCGCGTGCGCCGGTGAGCACCACGGTGCAGCGCATGGTGCCCTGGCAGCCGGCCTCGACCTGCCCGTCGGTCGGCTCGCCCAGGATCGCCACGTCGGCCTCGAGCAGGTCCGGCCGGAGCTCGAAGAGCTCGCCCAGGCCGCTGTGGACCGCTGCGACCTCTTCCCGCGCGTAGAAGACGTACGTGACGTCGACGGCCGGCGCCGTGTGGCGCTCGGCCAGCTCGAGCATGACTGCCAGACCGCCCTTCATGTCGGCGGCGCCCAGGCCCCAGAGGGTGTCGCCGTCGACGTGGCCGGGCAGGTTGCCGTTGACCGGGACCGTGTCGGTGTGGCCGCCCAGGACGACCCGGGTCGCGCGGCCCAGGTCCGTGCGGGCCACGACGTTGTCGCCGACCCGGTCCACCGTCAGGTGTGCACAGGCGCGCAGACGCGCCTCTACCAGCTCGACGAGCGGCTGCTCCTCGAAGCTCGGCGACGCGACGGCGACGAGCTCGGCGGTCAGCGCCAGGAGGTCCGGGTGCTCAGCCAACGCCAGGAGGGGGCGGCG
>CAJANQ010000040.1 GCA_903941145.1 uncultured Actinomycetes bacterium | reverse complement strand
GCGATCTCGACGGAGATGTCGGCGGTGGGGACGTTGTGGTCCTCGGTCGCCAGCGTGAGCTCGGGCCGGCGCACCGGGCGGTCGGCCATCCGGAGGCCGTCGAAGGCCTGCGGCGACGTGACCTCATGCACCAGGTGGAGGTCGATGTACAGCAGGTCCGGGTGGCCCGGCTCGCTGTGGACGACGTGGCGGTCCCACACCTTCTCGGCGAGGGTCCTCGGTCGGGACTCGGTCATGCGGGGGTCCTGCTTTCCTGCGGCGTCTCGGTGAATTGAGAAAATCCCAAATAGTGAGATACAGTTCTCAACTGATGGAACACAAGGTATCGAACGTCGGGGTGCTCGACAAGTCGGTTGCGGTGCTCGCCGCCGTCGGCGACGGGCCCTGCACGCTGGCCGGCCTGGTCGAGCGGACGGGTCTCAGTCGCGCCACCGCGCACCGGCTGGCCACCGCGCTCGAGGAGCACGGCCTCCTGCGCCGCACCGACGACGGGCGGTTCGCGCTGGGCCTGCACCTGGTCGCACTCGGACGTGCGGCGACCGAGCAGTACCCGCTGGCCGAGGCCGCCCGGCCTGCGCTCGGTGAACTTCGGGCCGGCACCGGGGAGTCGGTGCAGCTCTACGTTGTCGACGGCGAGTCACGCGTCTGCGTGGCGGCGCTCGAGTCGCCGCACGGCCTGCGCACCATCGTGGCGGTGGGCTCGGCGCTGCCGCTCGACCGAGGTTCTGCGGGCCGCGTGCTCACGGGCGCGGTCGGCAAGCACGGCTGGGTCGAGACGGTCGAGGAGCGCGAGCCCGGCGTGGCGTCGGTCTCGGCGCCGGTGCACGGTGCCGACGGTGCTGTGGTCGCTGCCGTGAGCGTGTCCGGACCCATCGACCGCATGGGCCGGTCCCCCGGCAAGAAGTACGGCGCCGCGGTGGTGGAGGCGGCCGCCGCAGTCGCAGCGAGGCTCTAGGCCTGGCGGGCCGCCACGCTTCCGCGGAAGCATGTTTCCCTGAGCAACGATGCTTCCGCGGAAGCGCTGTCGACTGGATTAGCTCGAAGAGGCCGAAGCTGCTGAGCTCTGGGCGTGGGGGAGTATCCGGTCTGGAGCAGCTACCCGGCGTCGACGGTGCCGGAGCAGTGGATGTTGGGCGTCGTCGGAGCGTTCCGTGACGTTGCCGACCAGATCGATTCCACAAAGGTCGACGGCCTGTCGAGCGACGGAGTGCTGGCTCTTGTGCGCCCTGGCCTTGAAGCGATCGGATTCGAGGTGGAGTCCGGTCGGCACGCTGAGGAGCGGATCAAGCGACCCGTGCTGTTCGGCGAGTGCGGGGTTCCTGAACTTACCTACGAGGTTGATGCGGTCGACGTCGAGCGCGGCATCGTGGTCGAGGTCGAAGCGGGCCGCGGCGCCCAGTCCAACGCGTTGCACCGGGACCTGATCCGGGCGTCGCTCATCCAGGGCGCCGACTACCTCGTGCTGGCGATGATGGCGGAGTACCGCCACAAGGCGGGAGGCAAGACAGTCGCCAAGCGCAGCTACAAAGAGGCCAAGGCACAGCTCGACGCGATCTACGCGAGCGGGCGGCTGCAGCTGCCCTTCAAGGGCATCCTGCTGATCGGCTACTAGCTACTCGGGGTCATCCGCGTTGCGGTCGTCGCGGCGTTGGGCCTTGCGGCGGGCGCGCTGGTTGCCCTGCCGCTCGGTATCGCGGTCCATGACCTCCATGCCGGCCTCGAGCGACTCGAGATCGGCAATGAGCTCGTGCCACATCTCGACCCGGGCAGGGTCGAGGTCGCCCGACGCCACTCCGGCCAAGATTC
>CAJANQ010000039.1 GCA_903941145.1 uncultured Actinomycetes bacterium | reverse complement strand
GGTCGATGCAATGACCGTCTCGCCCCAACCGTCGCCGAAGGCGGTGCTGCGGGAGTTGGTGACCCGGGGGTCGATCGAACGGACTTTGGCCTCGAGCTCGATCGCCAGCCGGACCTTCTCCTCGGCCGGCAGCGCAAGCACTGCGTCGGACCACCCGTCCTGCAGCACGGGGGCAACCCCGTCGGGCTCGGCCACGGCGTTCCACTCGTCGGGCTCGCCGAACGCCACGTTGTCACGGGCCTCGGCCAGCGTCTCGCGCAGGACCTCGAGGTCGAGCGAGCCGCAGTGGGCAAAGCCTTGGCGGCCGTCGCGCAGCACCCGGATCCCGGCGCCGTTGGACCCAGCAGAGGTCAGCGACTCGACCTCGCCGTCGTAGACCTTGACGGTGGTCGAGGTGGACCGGCCCAGTACGACCTCCATCTGCTCGCCGGGCTGGGCGTCGCCGACCAGCTGCTCGGCCAGACGGGCCAGGTCCTCGGTCCCCGGTGCCAGGTGCTCGGCCATGTCAGCTGCCCGAGAGCGTCACGTCGGCGACCGCGAGCGTGACCCCGCAGGACTCCCACGGGAAATAGGTGAGGTCGGCGCCGATCGCCACGACGTCGGTGAGCATGCGCTGGAGCGTCGAGTTGATGGTGGCCTCGCGCACTGCGCCAGCCTCCTCGCCGCCAGACACCATCACGCCCTCCACGCCCACCGACAGGTCGCCCGACACGGGGTTCACGCCGGAGTGCAGGCCGGAGACCTCATGGACCAGGAGTCCGTCGCCCACCTGGGCGAGCACCTGCTCGGGGGACAGCGCGCCCGGCAGGACCTTGGCCACCCGGGGTCCGACACCCGGGACGCTGCGGTGGCTGCCTCGCTGGGCGGAGCCCGTCGAGGTCGTGCCCATGGACCGCGCCGTGTAGGCGTTGTGCAGGAACCCCTGCAGCACGCCGTCGGCCACGAGCGGCACCTGCCGGCAGGCCAGACCCTCGCCGTCGAGGTCCGACGCGGTCGGGGCCAGCGGGTCGACGGCGTCGTCGAGCAGCGTGAAGCCCGGCGCCGCCACCACCTCACCGACTCGGTCGGCAAACGGCGAACGGCCGCGGGACACCGACTCGCCGGACAGCATCTCGGTGACGAGCGAGACGAACTGCGAGGTCACGTACGGGTGCAGCACCACGGTCAGGCGCTCGCTGCGGGGCTTGGTGGCGCCGAGCATGCGGATCGCCCGCTCCACGGCCTCGGCCGCCGCGGTCTCGGGGTCGAGGTCCTCAACCGCCCGGCCCACGCTGAACCCGAACCCGGTGGTCGTGTCGTCGCCGTCGGAGGCCAGCGACCACGCCCCCAGGAACGTCGACGTCTCGGCGCCGGCCGAGCGGATGCCGGTGGACGTGACGATGGCGCCGGCGGTGACCGAGTCGGCGTAGTCGGCCGACTCGACGCCGACCATGCGGGCGTCGCCGGCCCGGACCAGGCGCTCGAGCTCCACGGCGAGGCGGATCTTCTCCTCGGTCGACGTCGCCGCCAGGCGCTCGTCGAACAGCCGCAGCTCGGCCACCGTCGCACCATCGGGCTCGGCCAGCCCGGCGTGCTCGTCCGGTGTCCCGAACCGCGCGTTGTCGCGGGCCTCGGCCAGGCACTCGGCAATGGCCACCTCGTCGACGCGGCCCGGGATGAGCGGCGTCCACGACACGCCCTGGCGGCCGTCGCGCACGACCCGGATGCCGAGCGCGGCGGTGTCGGCGGCGACGAAGTGCTCGACCTCGCCCTCGTACGCCCGGACCTCGGTCTCGGACTGCCAGGTGGCGACCGCCTCGAGCTGCTCGCCGGACTCGGTGCGGTCGACGACGCCGTCAGCGACGGCCAGCAGTTCTTCGGGCGACATGGTCGGTCAGCCTGCCACAGGCGGCCTGCGCCCGTGGCCGGTTCCGGACAGCGTCCGCTAGTTCTTCTTGGGCTTGAAGGCGCCGGAGATCTGCTCGTGGGTGAAGCCCCCGAACTCCTCTCCGAGCATGGCGTAGCGGTAGAGCGCCGTGCGGAACACGCCGCTGAGCGCAGCCGAGAACACCGTCACCAGGATGAGGCCGACCACGGCGATGACCGCGCCGATAGCGATCATCACGCCGCCAGCAGCTCCGCCTCCGGCACCGACGCCGATAGCGATGAACGGGGCGGCGCAGAGCACCACGACCAGGAACGCGAGGAAGGACACGAGCCCGATCCCGCCGTTGCCCACCACGTTCTCGCCCCAGGTCCGCTTGAACGCCTCGGCGGAGCGGGTGAACGCCTCCTTGACGCCGACCTGCTCGATGACGAGCACCGGGAGGACGAGCATGGTGACGAGCGCCCACGCCATGCCGACCAGGCCGATCACGATGCGGCCGATGATCCCGGCCCGCTGCTCGAGCGCCTGCAGG
>CAJANQ010000038.1 GCA_903941145.1 uncultured Actinomycetes bacterium | reverse complement strand
GGCACGACGCCCATCTCGTGGCAGGCCTCGATCAGCCCGGACGTCTCCGGCCGGCGGCGCAGGAGCGAGAACTCGATCTGGTTGGAGGCCAGCGGCACGCCGTGCTCGCCGAGCGCCCGGTGCATCTGGCGCATCTCCTTGACCGAGTAGTTGGAGACGCCGACGGCCTTGGTGAGCCCGTCCTTGACGACTGCCGCCAGCGCGTCGGCGAGGGCCTTGTTCGACCGGAGGCTGATCGGCCCGTGGATCTGGTAGAGCTCGACCTGGTCGAGGCCGAGGCGCTCGAGCGACGCCTCGAGCGACGCCCGGAGCGCGCCGTGCACGTCGAGCTTCCATGGCATGGGGATGAACTTGGTGGCGATGGTGAGCCGCTCGCGGCGCACGGGGTCGGCGGCCATGAGACGGCCGATGATGCGCTCGCTCTCGCCGTTGCCGTAGCCCTCTGCCGTGTCGATGAGCGTGACGCCGGCGGCGACCGACGCGTCGACGGCCTGGGCGATCGTGTCCTCCGACAGGTCCTGGTCGTAGGTGCCCATGCCCCAGGTCGACGAGTCGCCCCAGGACCAGGCACCCACGCCGAGGGGGGCGACGGCAGCGTCGCCGCCAGAGAAGGTCACGGTGGGTTCAGCCATCTCAGGAGTCTGCCACCCGACCCGGAGTCGGCCCGCCGTACGCTCCGGGTGTGGCACAGCAGACCGTGACGGAGCTCGTAGGGGTGTACGACGCCGAGGGCACGGTGCTGGGCGAGGTCCGCTACTGGGTCGGCGCCCGGCTGGGGACCACGCACTGCTCGCTGTGCGAGCTGACGCACGGCACGTTCCGAGAGCGCGCCGACTGGCGGGACTGCCGGGACCAGCTGCCCGTGCCGTTCCATGCGTTCCATACCAACGACCAGCCCGAGGACGTGCGCGCTGCCGCCGCGGGGGAGTACCCGGTCGTGGTGGCGCGGACCACCGACGGAACGGCCGTCCTGCTGGGACGCGCCGAGCTGGACGCATGTGAGGGCGACCTGGACGCGTTCAGGTCGGCGCTGGCCGACGCGGCCGTGCGACTCGGTCTGACCTGGGGCTGAGGCCCCGCCGCGGCCGGGCGCGCGTCAGAAGCCGGAACGGGCCGAGGCCCAGAACTCGCGGGTGAGGCTCACCGGGTCGTCGGCGAGCTGGTCGGCGCCGTCCTCGCCGCCGCTGAACAGCAGGACGGGGCGGCCGCCGCCGGTGGCGCCGAGGGTCGGCCACTCGTCGAGACCGCGTACGGTCGGGATGCCGGTCGCAGCGAACGACACCCAGGCGTCATGGACCCGCTGGGCGAGCTCGGCCGGGGGCTCGTCGCCGACGAACACCGCGAGCTTCGGGTCGGCGACGCAGTTGAAGACGAACGGGATCTCGATGGCGTGGGCGGCGCCGAGCATCCCGCCCCACGCCGGGCTCCTCCAGTCGAACCGGTACTGGAACACCGGTGCGTGCGGGGTCTGGGCGTCGGCCAGCTCGACGGCCGGCATGCGGAAGACCTCGTCGGTGAGGAAGAACGACTCCAGGTCGCCGGGGGTCAGGCCCGGGTAGGCCTCCTGGTAGACCTCGACCGCCTTGTCGGGGTCGTCGACGATGAGGGCCATGCGGGTCTTGAGCGCCGCTTCGTCGGCCACCGGCGCTGCCATGAGGCTGAAGAGCTTCCACTCGTCGAGGTTGGTGCCCACCACGAGCGACACGCCGGCGGCGGCGCCGTCGGCGACGGCCGCCAGCGGGTCGGCGGGGACGGAGAGGCCGTCGGCCACGGGGCGAAACGCCAGGAACGACAGCGGGCTGCCGTGCTCGGCGATGGCCTCCTCGGGGTTGCCGACCCGGGTGGCAGCCACTGCGGCGTGTGCGGCCAGGAGCTCCTCGGTGGACAGGGCCAGCACGGCGTCGATGTCGGTGGCGCCGGTGCGCCCCAGGAACTCGTCCGCGTCCTTCGTGGCGTGCTCGGGGGTCCGGGCGGCAGAGAGGGCGCCGGACTGGGCGACGGCACGGTGGAACAGGCCCTTGGCCGCCGGCATGGCCAGCAGGAGCGACACGCTCATGGCGCCGGCCGACTCGCCGAAGATGGTCACGTCGCGCGGGTCGCCGCCGAACTCGGCGATGTGGTCACGGACCCACTCGAGCGCGGCGACCTGGTCGAGCAGGCCGTTGTTGCCGGACCCGGCGTACGACCCCTCGAGGTGGCCGAGCTCCAGGAACCCGAGCGAGCCGAGCCGGTAGTTGACGCTCACCAGCACGACGCCGGACCGGGCGAACTCCTCGCCGTGGTACATCGGGGACGAGCCGGAGCCCATCTCGAACCCGCCGCCGTGGATCCACACCATGACCGGGAGCCCGGCGGTCGGGCGGCCCGGCGCAGTGGTCCACACGTTCAGGTAGAGGCAGTCCTCGGACTGCGTCTCGGGCTCCTCGCCGAGCAGCGCCGAGAGCATCGACGGGTTCTGCGGCGAGACGTGGCCGAAGCCGGTGGCGTCACGCTCGCCCTCCCAGACCTGGGGCGGCGCCGGCGGTCGGAACCGCAGGTCGCCGACGGGCGGCGCGGCGAACGGCAGGCCGCCGAAACGGGCGACGTCGTCGAGCCACACGCCGCGGGCGGTGCCGAGGCCGGTCGTGACGATGGGGGCGGTGTGGTCCGTGGAGTCAGACATGGGGGACGGTCTACCCCAGCCCGGCCGCCCGGCCAAGAGGCAGTGACCGGTGCCCGGCCAAGAGGCGGCGCCGGATGTCGCTGAGCGACGGTCAGTCGGCCCCGCGGGCGTTCTCAGGGAAGATCCCGGCCTTGGAGAGGTAGCCGGGGACGTCATGGCCGAGCTGGTCGGCCAGCCACGGGACGATCTCACACGCTGCCGCCAGGTCCACGCCGGTCGGCCAGCCCGAGCGTTCGAGCAGGTACACCAGGTCCTCGGACGGGATGTTGCCCGTGGCTGCCGGGGCGAACGGGCACCCGCCGACCCCGCCGAGCGACGCGTCGAGCACGGTCACGCCGGCCTCGACGGCGGCGACGGCGTTGGCCAGTCCGGTGTTGCGGGTGTTGTGGAAGTGCGCCCGCAGCACCACGTCACGGTCACCGACCACGTCGCGGGCCAGGGCGATGCGGTCACGGACGTCGGCGGGCACTGCGGCGCCGATCGAGTCGGCCAGCGCCACCTCGTCCGGAGCCACCTCGAGGACACGGTCCAGGACGTCGGCGAACCGGTCGGCGGCGACCTCGCCCTCGTAGGGGCAGCCGAACGAGGCGGTGAGGGTGACCGTGGTGCGCAGACCGGCGGCCCGGGCGCCCTCGACCACCGCTGCGGCCTCGGCGACGAGGCCGTCGGTGTCGCGGCCCTGGTTGCGGCGGGCGAACGTGTCGGTGCACACCACGACGGCGTTGACCTCGTCCACGCCGGTGTCGACCGCCCGGGCCAGGCCCTTGTGGTTGAGCACGAGCCCGATGAACGACTCAGAGCCGGTGCGGCCGGCGTTGAGCGCAGCCATCACGGCCTCAGCGTCGGCCATCTGCGGCACCCGGTCGGGGTTCACGAAGCTCACGGTCTCGACGCGTCGGAACCCTGCGCCGACCAGCCGCTGGACCAGCTCGACCTTGGCGTCGGTGCCCAGGACCTGGGGCTCGGACTGCAGGCCGTCGCGAGGGGCGACCTCGACGAGCTCGACGGCGGTGGGGGCGGTGGTTGTCGGCGTGTCCACGTTCACAGTGTGGCAGGAGCCGGCCCCGTTCTACGATGCTGACGTGTCCGCACGAGCCGCTCGGAGGGGGTCCGCATGACGTGGTTGCTGGTCCCGGTCGCGTTCGTGGTCGGCATGAACCTCTGGTACCTCGCCGAGTACCTGCTGCACCGCTTCGCGATGCACGAGCTCAAGGGCAAGGGGATGATGAGCAGCCAGCACCTGACGCACCACGTCACGGCGGGCTGGTTCTTCGACTACCACCATGTGCTCTCGTGGGTCGGCGTCGGCCTGGTGGGCGGTGCCGTGTGGTTCCCGCTCGGCTGGTGGCTGGCCGGCCCGTGGGTCGGTCTGGCGCTCAGCCTGGGTTGGGCCCTCGGCTACGCCTCGTACGAGTGGACGCACGCGATGTGTCACCTGCGCGCACCCAAGAACCGCTACCAGCGTTGGGTTCGGCGCCACCACTTCCATCACCACTTCGGCCATCCGATGTCGAACCAGGGCGTCACTGTCGGCTGGTGGGACCAGCTCTTCGGGACCTCTGAGCTGCCTCGCACCGTGAAGATTCCGCGGCGTCTGGCTCAGGGGCTCCCGTGGCTGCTTGACGAGGACGGCAACCTGAAGCCGGAGTTCGCCGAGGACTATGAGCTCGTCGGCTCGGTCGGGATCGACGACCGCCAGCGCGAGATTGATCGTGTGCGGGCGTTCGCCAGCCAGGCCCCGACCGACTGACCGACTGGACCGGGTCAGCCGTTGAGCCGGTGGTACAGACCCTTCTGGGACTTGTTGAGCTTCAGGAACTCTGCGTGCACGGCCTGGTGCACGGCCACCGCGGCGGGGTCCGGGGTGAACACGGTGTCGACCCGGGCGCGGTCGGACAGCTGGCCGACGGCCAGACGGTTGGTGACCAGTCCGGCAAAGAGCGCCGCGCCGCGCACGTTGGCCAGGAGCGGCTGGTGGACACGGTGGATCTGCCGGCCGGTGACGTCCGCGAGTACCTGGCTCCACACGTCGGACTGCGCACCGCCGCCGATGAGCCGCAGGTCGCGCAGCGGGGAGCCGACCACCTTCTCGGACATCTCGAGCATCCAGCGCAGCTGGTAGGCGACGCCCTCGAGCAACGCCCGAGCCATGTCGGCCCGGGTCGTGCTCATGCCCACGTTGAGGAACGACGCCCGCATCGTCGTGTCGAGCACGGGGGAACGCTCGCCCTTGAGCCACGGCGCGAACACCACGCCGTTCGAGCCCGGCGGCACCGTCGCGGCCACCACGTCGACCTCGGAGAGCGACGGGGTGCCCGACGTGAGGCCGTCGTCGGGGGCGATCAGGTGGTCGCGCATCCACTCCATGCTGGCGCCGCCGGTCTCGTGGTTGTTGGCCAGCACGTAGCGGCCGGGGAGTGCCGACGGCACGGTCGCCATCTGGTGGGTGAGCGACGTCGTCTTGGCCGGGGTGTGGCAGCCCACCCACGCAGAGGTCGAGATGGCCAGGTGGCCGTGGAAGTCCTCGACGGCGCCAGCGCCGAGCCCGGCGGTGTGCAGGTCGGGGAGGCCGGTGACCACGGGGATGCCGGGCAGGACACCGAGCGTCTCGGCAGGGCCGGGCAGCAGCTCGCCCACCACCGAGCGCACGGGCCGCAGCGGCGGCAGCTTGGTCTCGTCGGCGCCCGCCAGCTTCAGCAGCGTGCGGTCGTAGGCCAGACGGTCCAGGTTCCGGTTGTCGGTCAGCCACGACAGGGTCATGGTGGCGTGGGTGGCGGCGACCTGGCCGGTGAGCCGCAGGTTCAGGAAGTCGATCGGCTCCATGAAGTACGCGGTGTTGCGGAACACCTCGGGCTCACGGTGCTGGATCCACAGCCGGTGGCCGAGCGGGTCGTTCCCCTCGGGGCTGGGGGCGCCGCCGGCCCGACGGATCCACTCGAGCGCCGCCCGGGGCGAGTAGCCCTCGACGGCAAGGGCCCCACCGACCTGCGCGGCGGCCAGCTCGCCGCCGCGCTGGTCGAGCCAGAGCATGCACGGCCCCGCAGCCTCGCCCGACGAGGTGACTGGAACGGTCGAGCCCCACTGGCCGGTGCACGCCACGGCGACGATGCGCTCGGGCCGCACGGCGGCGCGGCCGGCCAGCTCCTGGCCTGCGGTGACGACCGCGGTCCACCACTCCTCGGGGTCCTCGACGGCGCCGCCGTCAGGGAGCATGGTCATCTCGACCCGGTGGTGCTCGTGGTCGACCACGTCGCCGGCCAGGGTCACGTACGCGACCTTCGGCCCGCCCGTGCCCAGGTCGATGGCCAGGACGACGTCGTCGTCGTGCTCCATGGTTCCCCCCTGCTGCAGATGTGGTCAGTGCCCGCCGGCCGGGGCCGGGGGCGCCAGGTCAGACGCTGCCGATCCCGAACGGTACGACCTCGTGGCTGCCGTCCGGGCCGAGGTGTTCGAGCGTCAGCGGCACGCCGCTCCCGTCGCCCACCCCCATGGACGACACGACGGTCCCGGCCAGCTCCATGAGTGCGGTCACGTCGACGATCGACTCGGGGGCGTGGACGCCGGGGCCGCCCTGCAGGCCGCCGCGCAGCGCCAGGATCGCGCCGAGCGCAGCCGGGATGCCGGTGCCCTCGCCGGCGCCGGCGCCCTCGGAGGTGACGGTGCAGATGTACGTGTGCTCCGCCCCGTCCTTGAGTCCGCCGACGACCACCTTCAGCGCGCCGCCGGGACCGGTCACGCCGGCCTCGGCCAGGAGCCGGGGCCGCTCACGCTGGAGGAGGGCGACCATGACGTCGATGGGGGCAACCTGCGTGTCGCCGACCGTGAGCGGCTCCTCCGAGCCCATGCCGGCCGCGACCAGGTCCTGGGTCATCGTGAAGTAGGGGAGCGGGAAGATCACGCCAAGGTTGGTGGCCCGCTTGAGCGTCGGGAACACCGGGGGCAGTGTGATGACCTCGGGGTGCGGGTAGGGGAACACCGGGTAGGTGCCCTCCACGCCGATGAAGTCCTGGTCCGAGATGTAGGGCTTGGCGTCGTCCTCGAGCATGCGCACCGACACGAACTCGCCGTCCACGAACAGCGGGACGTCGTTCACCATGGCCCAGACGCGGTGCTTGATGACCGCGGCTCCCTCGTCGGGCTCGCCACCGTGGATGTGCATGATGTCGGCGGAGTGCACCTCGTCGAGGAACATCTCGGCGCACATCTTCACGAAGATGTTGGCGAGGCCGGGCGAGTTGCCCATTCCGATGAGCGCCTGCACGCCGGCGGCCTTCGCCGCGCCGTCGAGCTCGAGCTGGGCGCGGGTCGCGGAGAGGTCGTCGCACACGTCGACGTAGGTGACGCCTGCGTCGATGCACTTCTGCAGCGTCGGGGCGCCGAACCGGTAGAAGGGGCCGACGCAGTTGAGGACGACGTCGGCGCCCTCGACGAGCGCACGGAACGCGGCGTCGTCGGTGATGTCGACCCCCTCGGCGCGAAACCGGGGGTCGG
>CAJANQ010000037.1 GCA_903941145.1 uncultured Actinomycetes bacterium | reverse complement strand
TGCTGGTCGACGGCTGGAACGTGACCATGACGGGGTGGCGCCAGCTCACCAAGGCCGAGCAGCGCGACACGCTCGTCACGCAGCTGGGCGACCTGGCCGCCCGCACCGGCGCCGGGTTCCGCGTCGTGTTCGACGGCGCCGACGAGGGCGGCCGCCCCGCGGTCGCCGTACCGCTCCCCGTGCGGCTCTACTTCACCGCCGCGTCCGAGGAGGCCGACGACGCCATCCTGCGCATGGCGGCCGAGGTCCCGCTCGAGCAGCCGGTCGTGGTGGTCAGCTCCGACGAGCGGGTCCGGACCGGTGCCCGGGCCCGGGGGGCCAACGTCGTGTCCTCCCAGGACCTGCTCGACGCACTCCGGCACTGAACCGTCCTGGGGACGGGCGCGGCCCTGGGAGTGGGGATGTCACAGCGGGTTCCTACGTTGCCGACCCATGGAAACCGTGCTGCGTATCGACTGCGACGACTGCCTCCACCGTGACACCCACGTGTGCACGGACTGCCTGGTGACGTTCCTGCTGGAACGGGAGGACGACGGTGCCGTCGTGATCCCGCTCGAGGAGGTCCGGGCCGTCAAGCTCCTCCAGGAGGCAGGGCTCGCCCCCAAGAACCGCCACCGCGCCGTCTAGGCCAGACTGACGGGGTGAACGCCCCCGACGTCGAACTGCGCGACCGCGTGCTCGCTGCCGGGACCGGTGCGGGCCTCGAGGTCGTCGGCACGTGCTCGGCCGAGCCGTTCCTCGCCGCCAGGAAGGCGCTCGAGGAGCGCAAGGCGGCCGGGCTGAACGGCACCATGCAGTTCACCTACAAGAACCCGGTGCGGTCGACCGACCCCTCGGCGACCGTGGAGGGCTGCGCCACGCTCGTCGTCGCCGCCGCCCGGTACCCGTCGTCCGTCCCCGAGCAGCCGGAGCGTGCGTCGGCACGCGTCGCCCGCTACGCGACCGACGACCACTACGGACGTCTGCGGGCCGGCCTGCGGGCCATGGCCGACCTGCTCAAGGCCGCCGGCCACCGTGCGCTGGTCATGGCCGACGACAACAGCGTCGTGGACCGGGCGGCCGCCCACCGCGCCGGGATCGGCTGGTACGGCAAGAGCGCCAACCTGCTCGTGCCAGGACAGGGCAGCTGGTTCGTCCTGGGCTCGGTGCTCACCACGGCCGACCTGGGGGAGTCGCCCGAGGCGGTCGCCGACGGGTGCGGGACCTGCCGCCGGTGCCTGGACGGCTGCCCGACCGGCGCGATCGTCGCCGAGGGTGTGGTGGACGCCCGCCGCTGCCTGGCCTGGCTCGTCCAGCAGGCCGGCGAGTTTCCGCACGAGTACCGGGAGGCGCTCGGCGACCGCCTCTACGGCTGCGACGAGTGCCAGGAAGTCTGTCCGCCCAACAAGCGCACCGACCTGGCCGACCCGACCGTCATGGCGCCCGGTGCCGCCCCCGGTCCCTGGGTCGACGTCGAGTGGCTGCTCACGGCGCCGGACGACGACCTGCTCGACGACGCGACGCTCGGCCGCTGGTACGTCCCGAAGCGCGACGCGTCGGTGCTGCGGCGCAACGGGATCGTCGTGCTCGGCAACCTGGTGCACGACGGCCGTGCCCGGCCCGAGGACCTCGACCTGCTCGTCCCGTTCCTGGAGGGCGCCGACCCCGTGCTGGCCGAGCACGCCGAGTGGGCTGCCGTCCGGGGCGGCCGTCCCGACCTGCTGGACCCGTCGCCCGTGCGGCAGGATGTCGCCGATGGCCCCACGACCTGACGCCCCGCGCTCGGCCGCCGACGCCCGTGCCGAGGTCGAGGCGCAGAAGGACGCCCGCCGGGCCGCGCTCGAGGCGGCGTTCGCCGAGCAGTACGGGGACACCCGTCCCGGCCGGAGCACCGTCCTGGTGGACCGGGTCGCCACCGGGCTCCTGGCCCTGACCGCGCTCCTGGCCGCCGTGGCGCCGTCGTCGTTCGTCGGCCTCTATTTCACCTACTCGATCCTGTGCTTCCTGGGCGGGTCGGTGCTGTTCCTCCTGGCCATGCTCCGGGCCGCGCACCGCAGCCGCACCGACGCCATCGGCATCGGCGGGCTCTTCTTCATGGCCGGCACGGCGCCGGCCTGGGCGCGGCGCCAGCTGCTCGGGCTGCTCGCCGCCCAGGTCGTCATCACGGTCGTGGCCGCGTCGGTGCGCCCGTTCACGCCGCTCGCCTTCGGGACGCTCGCCCCGCTGCTCGGGCTCGGGGTCTGCGGCTGGTGGTCGGCGAGGTTCGGCATCTTCGGGCCCCGGGCCTAGGGTCGTCCCATGGCAGACCAGGGCAAGGGCACCAAGGTCATCGCGGCGCCCGTCGACCAGCTGTGGCAGGTGGCGGTCGAGGTCGACCGCTACCCGGACTGGGCCGGCGACGTGAAGTCGGTGACCGTCGACGAGCGGGACGAGGCCGGCCGTCCGGCCCGGGCCACGTTTACCGTCGGCAGCTTCGGTCTGAACGCCACCTACACGGTCGAGTACACCTATGACGAGCCCCGCTCGTTCAGCTGGCGGCTCGTGACGTCCAACGAGATGCGCCGCCTCGACGGCGAGTACCGGTTCGACGACCGCGACGACGGCACCGTCGAGGTCACCTACACGCTCACGGTCGACCTGAAGATCCCCATGATCGGGATGATCAAGCGGAAGGCCGAGAAGACCATCATCGGGCACGCGCTCGACGGGCTGCGCAAGGAAGCCGAGCGTCGCAACACGTGAGGGTCCTGCTCTTCACCGGGAAGGGCGGGGTCGGCAAGACGACCACCGCTGCGGCCACGGCGCTCCGGCTGGCCGAGGCCGGCCTGCGGGTGGCGGTGACCTCGGCCGACCCGGCGCACTCGCTGGCCGACTCGTTCGGCGTGGAGCTGGGTCCGCGCCCGACCGAGGTGGCCCCGAACTGCTGGGCGCAGGAGATCGACTCGCGTGAACGCCTCGAGGAGTCGTGGGGCGAGATCCGTGAGTGGCTGCTCGAGGTGTTCGACTGGGCCGGGGTCGACGCGCTCGAGGCCGAGGAGCTCTCGGTGGTGCCCGGCCTCGACGAGCTCTTCGCCCTGACCGAGCTCGACGGGCTCTGCAGCTCGGGCGACTACGACGTCGTGCTGGTCGACTGTGCGCCGACCGCCGAGACCATCCGGCTGCTGTCCCTGCCCGACGTCCTCGGCTGGTACATGGACAAGCTCTTCCCGATGTCCCGCCGGGTGACCCGGATGGTCGGCCCGGTCGTGTCCCGGCTGACGTCGGTGCCGGTGGCCGACGAGAAGGTGTTCTCCGCCGGCCAGCGCCTGTACGACCGACTCGACAGCGTCCGACGGATCCTGGCCGACCCGGCCGTGACCTCGGTCCGGCTGGTCGTGAACCCGGAGCGCATGGTCGTGGCCGAGGCCCGCCGCACCTACACCTACCTCTCGCTGTTCGGCTACCACGTCGACGCGGTCGTGGTGAACCGGGTGCTGCCCGACGAGGTCTCGGACCCGTGGTTCGCCCGCTGGCGCGAGTCGCAGGCCGAGCACCTGGGGTCGATCGTCGACGACTTCGCCCCGCTGCCCGTGCTGCGGGCGTCGCTGGCCCAGGAGGAAGTGGTCGGTGTCGACGCGCTGCGTGACCTGGCCAAGGAGCTGTGGGACGGCATCGACCCGGTGGACCGTCTGGTGGTCGGTCGTCCGCTGCGTATCGAGCGCGACGGCGAGTCGTTCACGCTGGTCGTCGAGCTGCCGTTCGCCGACCACGACGTGCTCGACGTGTCCCGCTCGGGCGACGAGCTGGTGGTGGCCGTCGGTCCCCACCGTCGCAACCTGGTGCTGCCGGAATCGCTACGGCGCCGCGAGGTGGCCGGCGCGTCGCTCGACGACGGCTGCCTCCGGGTCCGCTTCAGCGTCTGAACCGGCCCTGCCGGACGTTTCCGTTCGACGGCCGCCGCCGACGCGTCCATCATGTGGCCATGGCAACCGAGGCTGACGCCACCGAGGACGGGCCGACCGGCTCCGACGGCACGGCACAGCTGCAGCGCGCCGCCCGAGAGGTGCTCGGCGCCGCCCGGTCGTTCCTCGACGCCGTCGAGGAGCTCGTCGAGGACCGCGACAAACTGCACGGCGCCGTCGAGACCGTGACCGGGGTCGTGAGCGACCTGGTGGCCAAGGTGACGCCCTCCCGGCCGAGCCCGTGGGGCGAGCCGGAGGACGCCGACGACGGCTGGACCGACGAGGGCTGGTCCAACGAGCAGGCCTGGAGCGCGGACCCCGCCGCCGACGACCGGCCGGACGACGGGTCGGACGACGAACCAGAGGGGCCGGCGCCGGCGGCCAAGAAGGTCCGCAAGATCCAGGTCGACTGAGCACCTTGACCGGCCTAGGTAGTTCTCCCCAGTTCCGAGATTCTTCTCAGGCCGGGGCGGCCGACGGCCGAAGTCGTCCCCCGAGGTTCTCATGAAGCTGGTTCGGATCGACGCCCTGTCCAGGGGAGCACACCCCCTGGAGCTGCACCCGTCACTGACGGTGCTGCTCGGCGCGTCCCCGGAACAGCGTCGCCGCCTGGCCGAGGTCGTCGCTGCGCTGGGTGGGTCGGGTGCCGTCCCGGCCGACGCCGCAACGGTCGACCTGCACGGGGTGCTGATGCCGCTCGACGCCGCCACGACCGACCTGCTGCGCACCGACGCGCCGCTGGCCCCGGTCCTGCGGCCCACTGCTCTGACCACGTCGTCCGTCCTGACCGCTGGGGACGGGACGGGCGACGTGGCCGGCAACCCTGAACCTCCGGCGACGCTCGCCGAGATGGCACAGGCCCGCGCCGAGCTCGGCCGCCGCACCGAGGAGCTGCGGGCGCTGCTCGACCCGCTCGCCGAGGCCGCCGTGGCCAGCGCCACAGCGCACCGCGAGTCGGTGGCGGCCGGCGCCGAGGGCCGCCAGACCGAGCGTCAGGAGCTGCGGCGGGCCGCTCAGGCCGAGCGTGCCGCACTGATCGCGGCGTCCCACGAGCTGCACGACGAGGTGCAGTCGCTGGAGGCCAAGGACCCGCAGCGCCTCGTCGAGGTGCGCGACCAGCTGCTCGTACTGATTGACGGCCCCGGCGGGCCCGACCCGGACGCGCTGGACCTTGCCGAGGCGCTCGACGTCGTCATGGCCGAGGAGCACACCGTCGAGGAGCGCCGCGCCGCGGCCGAGCGGCAGCTCGCGACGGCCGAGGTGGCCCGGGCCGAGGCTCGCGCCCAGGTCGACCGCATCGAGCAGGCCCAGCGCTCGCCGGTCCACGACCCAGACCTGACCAACCGGCTCGAACGGGTCCGCGACCAGATCTACGCACCCGGCACCTCCTCGTCCGAGATGGACGAGCTGCGGGCCACCGAGGCCGAGCTGCTCGACGCCCTCGGGTACGAGACGTACACGGCCTACGTGACCGGCGTGCCGAACGCCCGTGCACTGGCCGAGCACACCGCGGCGCTGCACGACGCTGCGTCGCGCCTCGAGTCCGCCACCGACGAGGTCGTCCGGCTGCGTGCCGTGCTGCCCGACGAGGGCGTGTTCGAGGAGCTGGAGTCCCGTCGGACCGTGCTCATGGGCCGGGCCCACCACCTGCTCGCCGACGCCGTTGCGTCCGGTCGGGCCGGCAGCACTGCGACGACGACCGTCCGCACCGACGAGCGTCGGCCCGAGGTACTGGCCGAGCTGCTCCGTGAGGTTCGGCTGGCCAGCCCGTCGGCCGACGACCCGAACGTCCTGGCCGCCACCGAGGCCCTTCGCGACCACCTGGTGCTGGTCGGTGCCGAGGTGGGCTGGGTCCGCTCGCCCACCGAGGTCGCCGCCGTGGCGGAGACCATGGTCGAGCGGCTGGCCGACGTCCCCGAGCGGCTGGTCGCAGCGCGTCGCAGGGCCGAGTCGCTCGACGCCGAGGTCGCCCGCATCGAGGCCGGTCTGGTCCAGACCGACGACGCCGAGCTCGACGTGATGACCGCCGAGGTGCGAGCGGCCGACGCCCGGCTCGCCGCGGCGCAGGCCCGCGTCGTCCGTCACCACGAGGTCCAGTCCGAGATGGACGGCTGTCGCGCCGCCGAGCTGCGACTGCGAGAGGCCGAGCAGCGGCTGACCCTTGCGCCCGTCCCGACCGCGGTGCCGGCGGTGCCCGCACCGGCCGTCACGCCGTGGCAGTCCGTCGAGTGGGAGCTCACCTGTGGGATCGGCGCCCGGCGGGCCACGACCGTGGGCGGGTCCGTCCCGGTCCTGGTCGACGGTCTCCCGTCCGACCCCGACGAGCTCGGCCGTGTGCTGGCCCGTCTGGCGGCGCTCGGCCCGCTCGTGCAGTCGGTCGTGCTGTGCGACGACCCCGCCGCCGCCGTCTGGGCCGAGGCCCAGGGCCCCGCGGTGGCCCGCGCTGTCCGCTGCTGAAGCCTGACCGCCGGTCCCTGGTGGGACAGACTGCGGCCGTGGCAACACAGTCTTCCGTTCCTCGTGTGGTCGCCGGCGTCGACGTCGGCGGCACCAAGACGCTGGCGCTCCTCGTCGCAGTGGATGCCGACGGCACCCCGGTCGTGGTCGACCGTGAGCAGGTCCCGTCCGACGCCAACTCGCCCGAGGTCGTCGGTTCGATCGTGGACGCGCTCGGCGCCGTGCTCGCCCGGGCGTCGACGCCCGTCGAGCGGGTCGGCGTGGGCCTCGCCGGACTGGTCGACCTGACCGGCGTTGTCCGCCGTGCCCCGAACTCGGCAGGGCTCAACGACGTGGACGTCGTCGGCGCAGTGTCTGCCGCCGTCGGCCTGCCCGTGGTCACCGACAACGACGCCAACTGTGTGGCAGTGGCGGCCCGGGCCCTGCTGGCCCCCGACGCGCAGCACCTGGTGGCCGTCACGCTCGGCACCGGCATCGGCGGCGGCCTGGTGGTCGACGGACAGCTGGTCCGCGGCGCCATGGGGTTCGCCGGCGAGCCCGGCCACATGGTGGTGGACCGCAACGGGGTCCCCTGTCCGTGCGGGCAACGGGGCTGCTGGGAGCGCTATGCCTCCGGCACCGCCCTTGGACGGCTCGGCCGTGAGGCGGCCGAGGCCGGCCGTGGGACCTCGCTCGTCACGGCGGCCGGGTCGGTCGAACAGATCACCGGCGAGCACGTGACCACGCTCGCTGCGGCCGAGGACCCCGAGGCGGTCGTGGTGCTCGACGAGTTCGCCGACAACGTCGCACTGGGGCTCGCCAACCTGCTCGTCGTGCTCGACCCCGAGGTGGTCGTGGTCGGCGGCGGGGTGATCGCGGCGGGGGAGCGGCTGCTGGCTCGGGTCCGCTCGACGCTGGCGACGGAGTACCCGCACGCCGTCGACCGACGGAACGTGCAGGTGCTCGGCTCGCCCGGCGGGCCGGAGGCCGGGGCGCTCGGCGCGGCGCTCATCGCCGCCGGCTGAGCCAACCCTCCGTCTCCTGCCTCCCCAACCCTCCGTGGTCGGCGCAGGCGGGCACGGTAGGTTCAGGCCATGGAGTTCCGCCGCATCACGTCGCTGCCGCCGTACGTCTTTACGATCATCGACAGCCTGAAGGTGGAGGCTCGGCGGGCCGGCGAGGACATCATCGACCTCGGATTCGGCAACCCGGACCTCCCGTCGCCCGCCATCGCCGTCGAGAAGCTCGCCGAGGCCGCCCACAACGAGCGCAACCACCGCTATTCGGCATCCCGCGGCATTCCCAAGCTCCGCCAGGCTGCCGCCGACTACTACAAGCGTCGGTTCAACGTGGACCTCGACCCCGACACCGAGGTCATCAACACCATCGGTGCCAAGGAGGGGTTCAGCCACCTCATGTGGACGCTGGTCCAGCCCGGCGACGCGGCGCTCGTGCCGGCGCCCAGCTACCCGATCCACATCTTCGGCCCGATCTTCGCCGGCGCCGACGTCCGCGAGATCCCGCTCGGGACCGGCGACGAGTTCTTCGAGAACATGGTCCAGGCCTGGGAGTACTCGCACCCCAAGCCCCGCGTGATCGTCCTGTCGTTCCCGCACAACCCGACCACCACGTGCGTCGACCTGGCGTTCATGCAGCGGGTCGTCGACTTCGCCCGGGAGAAAGAGGTCGTGCTCGTCCACGACAACGCCTACGCCGACCTGGGTTTCGACGGCTACCGCCCGCCGTCGATCCTGCAGGCCGAGGGCGCCAAAGAAGTCGCCGTCGAGCTCTACTCGATGACCAAGTCGTTCTCGATGGCCGGCTGGCGCGTCGCCTTCATGGTGGGCAACCCGCAGGTCGTCGCCGCCCTCGCCAAGATGAAGTCCTACCTGGACTACGGCACCTTCCAGCCCATCCAGATCGCGGCCACGGTCACGCTCAACGAGCTGCCGGACTACCCGCAGGAGGCCAACGCGGTCTACCAGGTCCGTCGCGACGCCCTCTGCTCGGGGCTGGCCCGGATCGGCTGGGACATGCAGCCGCCCATGGGCACGATGTTCGCCTGGTCGCCGATCCCCGAGCCCTACAAGGAGATGGGGTCCGTCGAGTTCTGCTCGCTCCTGGTCCGCGAGGCCGGCGTGGCGCTGTCGCCCGGCGTGGGCTTCGGCCCCGGCGGCGAGGGCAACGTCCGGTTCGCGCTCATCGAGAACGAGCAGCGGATCAACCAGGCCGTCCGCAACCTCAAGCGCGCCCTGCCCAAGCTGGGCTGAGGCCCGCCGCGGCAGAGTTCATGCTGCCGCAACGAAACCGCTGCACGCCCGTCCGGAACGGTCAGTAGGTTCGGGCCATGCCTGTTGTCGCCGTCCGTGTCTGGCTGCCCGACCGCCCGGGTGCGCTCGGGGCCGTGGCGTCACGCATCGGTGCCGTCGGCGGCGACGTGATCGGCATCGACATCATCGAGCGTGGTGCCGGCAAGGCGGTCGACGAGCTCGTCGTCGAGCTGCCCGAGGACGGCCTCACCGACCTGCTCATCCGCGAGGTCGCCGACGTCGAGGGCGTCGACGTGGAGGACGTCAGAGAGCTCGAGGGCGCGCCGCCGGACCCGTCGCTGGCCGCGCTCGGTCTGGCCCGGTCGCTCCGCGACGCCGATGCGGCCCTCATGCCAAAGTTTTTGGCCGACGGGGCCCGTCAGATGCTCTCGGCCGACTGGGCCGCGGTCGTCCCGCTCGACGGCAGCGCGCCGCTGGCCGTGGCCGGCCCCGACGTGCCGGCCGACGCATGGCTCGGCGCGCTGGTGGCGGGTGCGACGGCAGGGACCGGCAGCGCCGAGCTGGGCGCGGTGTCCGTGGTGCGTCTTGAGCGCTCGGAGGCTGCGCTGGTCGTCGCCCGCGAGCACCTTCCGCTGCGGGGCCGGGAGCAGCGGGTCCTGGAAGAGCTCGCCGGCCTGGCCTGACGGCCCCGCCCTGCTACTCCGTCGCCCAGCCCCGGGACCGTTCCACCCCGCGCCGCCACTGCTGGTAGGCGGCGTCGACCAGCGCCGGGTCGCCGGCCGGCTCGAACCGGGCGTCCGCCGTCCAGCGGGCCGAGACCTCGTCGACGGTCGCCCACACGCCGGCACCGAGGCCGGCCAGGTACGCGGCGCCGAGCGCCGTCGTCTCCTGCACCGTGGCCCGAGCGACGGTCACGCCGACCTGGTCGGCCTGCAGCTGCAGGAGCAGGTCCATGGCCGAGGCGCCGCCGTCGACCCGGAGCTCCTCGAGCTCCTCGCCCGACGCGGCGGTCATCGTGTCGACCACGTCGCGGGTCTGGTACGCCATGGACTCCACCACGGCTCGGGCCAGGTGGGCGCGGCCGGCACCCCGGGTGATGCCGAGCACCGACCCCCTCGCGTAGGGGTCCCAGTACGGGGAGCCCAGACCGGTGAAGGCGGGCACGAACACGACGCCGGCGGTGTCGTCCACCGATGCCGCCAGCGGCCCGACCTCTGCCGCCTCGTCGATGATCCCCAGGCCGTCCCGCAGCCACTGCACGGCGGCACCGGTGATGAAGATGGCGCCCTCGAGCGCGTAGTGGGTGACGTCCTCGCCGGTCCGACCCAGCACGTGCGCCGGCACGGTCCATCCGACGGTGGTGAGCAGGCCCTCGGTGGGGGTGGGGCAGGTCTCGCCCACGTTCATGAGGACGAACGACCCGGTGCCGTAGGTGTTCTT
>CAJANQ010000036.1 GCA_903941145.1 uncultured Actinomycetes bacterium | reverse complement strand
GGCGGCGCGGAGGGCGGCGAGCTCGCCGCGAATACCGGCGGCCTCTCCGGAGGGCGCCTCGACGCCCTGGCCCCACTCGGCCTCGAAGCGGGAGCGCTGGACGGCGACGGTCTGCTCCGTCTCGACCACCTGTGCGTCCTCGACGAGGACCGCCTCGCCGTCGGCGGTGATCTGGCGCAGGTCGTTGCGCAGCTGGGCCTGCTCGCCCTCGAGCGACGCGATGACGTCGGCGTCGACGGTGGCGTCGAGCTCCACGCCCAGGCTCCGGCGACGCTCGTTGAGCAGCGCGACCAGGCCCCGGCTGCGCTCGCGGAGCGTCTCGTAGCGAAGGAGTGCGTCACCCACGTCCCTGCCGCCGACGGCGGTCAGCTCGGCCTCGACGGCCAGGAGCCGGGCGTCGGCGTCGGCCAGCGACGCCACGAGCGTGCGCTCCTCGTCGCGCCACGTGTGCTGCTCGCGGGCCGAGTCGGCCAGGCGGGTCCGGAGCCGGTCCAGGTCACGACCGGCCACGTGCAGCTTGATGGCGTCGTGCTCGGCCTTGAGGGCACCGTGGCGACGGGCGGCGTCGGCCTGCCGTTCCAGCGGGCGCAGCTGGCGACGGACCTCGCGGAGGAGGTCCTGGATCCGGGTCAGGTTGGTCTCCGTCGCGGACAGGCGGCGCTCGGCGCGCTCCTTGCGGCGGCGGTACTTGAGGACGCCGGCGGCCTCCTCGATCACCAGGCGCCGGTCCTCGGGACGGGCGTTGAGGATCGCGTCGATGTTGCCCTGCGAGATGATGACGTGCTGCTGACGGCCGACACCGGTGTCCGAGAGGAGCTCCTGGATGTCGAGCAGCCGGCACGGGGCGCCGTTGATCGAGTACTCGCTGTCGCCGCTGCGGAAGAGCAGCCGGGTGATCGTGACCTCGTTGAACTCGATCGGCAGGATGCCGTCGGAGTTGTCGATCGTCAGCGAGACCTCGGCGCGGCCCAGGGCCTGGCGCTTGGCGGCGCCGGCGAAGATGACGTCGTCCATCTTCTGCGAGCGCACGGCGGACGGCGCCTGCGCGCCGAGGACCCACCCGATGGCATCGACGACGTTGGACTTGCCGGACCCGTTGGGCCCGACCACGACGGTGACGCCGGGCTCGAGCTGGAGGGTGGCCGCATCTGCGAAGGACTTGAAGCCTTTGATCTGCAGTGTCTTGAGGAACACGGTGCTCCGGGGTCGTCGTGGGCGGCCCGGGCCCGGAGGCTCAGACCTGTGTCTGTTCGCAGTAGTAGGTGTAGCCCCCGCCGAAACGGGTCTTGACGATGGGTCCCCGCGCCCGGGGGCTCATCTCTCCGTCCCGCTTGTAGACGGCCAGGAACTGCTGGTAGTCGCCGGGCTTCCCCGACAGTCCCACCCAGCCGTCTGCACCGAGACTCGTGCCACCGTACTTGACCGCTTCGTGCACGGTTTCCACCACCGCCCGGTAGAGGCGGCGGATCTCCTGGTTGGAGAGCTTGGACGGTTCGCGGTCGAAGCGGAGGCCGGCGTGGAACAGGATCTCGTCGCTGTACATGGGGCCGATGCCGACCAGGAAGGTCGGGTCCATGAGCACCGTCTTGAGCTTGCCCTCGCGCCGCACGAGCCGCCCGGCGAAGTCGGTCCACGCAATGGGCTCGTCGACGGCGTCGAGGCCCAGGCGGGTGATCTCGGGGTGCCGGTCGGCCAGCTCGTCGGCGGTGAGTAGCTCGGCCGACGCCTGCTTCTTGGGGTCGACGAGCCGGAGCTGGCCGCCCTGGG
Source organism: uncultured Actinomycetes bacterium (assembly GCA_903941145.1). Lineage (GTDB taxonomy): Bacteria > Actinomycetota > Acidimicrobiia > Acidimicrobiales > Microtrichaceae > CAJANQ01. The sequence goes on along the minus strand of CAJANQ010000036.1, from coordinate 4,416 downwards.
TGAACGTCAGCACGAGCGCCGTGCCCGTCACCGCGGCGTCCTTGGCCTGGTTGCGGGTCAGCCGCGACCGCTCGCCGAGCGAGAGCGCGACATACCTGTCGTCGTCGACCTTCAGGAGCAGCAGCAGACCGGCCCGGGACACCGAGTGGATCTTCACGCCGGCCAGGTCCTTGACGAACCCGGCCTTCTTCGGGTGCTTGACGAGGCCGGCGCCGGGGACGTCGACCGACTTGAGCTTCTTGTCGGACACCTCCCGGTCCAGGTCGCGTCGGAGCAGTTCAATCTCCGGCAGTTCAGCCATGGTCTCCCCCTGTGCCCGTTGCCGCCCCGCTGCGGGTGTTGTCGTCGTCCGCCTCTGGTCCGCCACTCACTTCGTCGCCCAGCACGCCGCACGCCTCGAGGGCGGCGGCCTGCTCGGCCTCTTTCTTCGTCCGGCCCTCGCCGGTGCCGCGCACCACGCCGGCCACGCTGACCTCGGCCCGGAACGTCTTCATGTGCTCCGGCCCGTCCTCGGTCAGCTCGTAGCGCGGCAGCTCGCCGAACTCCTGGGCCGACAGCTCCTGCAGCCGCGACTTGTGGTCGCTGCCCGGCCCGCCCGAGGTCACGACGTCGATCCGCTCCTCGAAGAGCCGCAGAACGACGCCGGTCGCAGCGTCCATGCCACCGTCGATGAAGACGGCGCCGATCACGGCCTCGAGTGCGTCCGAGAGGATCGAGGTCTTGGAACGCCCGCCCGTGGTCTCCTCGCCCTTGCCCAGCGCGACGGCGTCGCCCAGGCCGATCTGGCGGCCGACCCCGGCCAGCGCGACGGCGCTCACGAGCTCCGACCTCCGGCGCGCGAGCACGCCCTCGCTGGTCTCAGGGTCGTCGCGATAGAGACGCTCGGTGACGACCAGGCCCAGGACGGAGTCGCCGAGGAACTCGAGCCGCTCGTTCGACTGGACCCCGCCGTGCTCGGCGCACCAGGAGCGGTGACGGAGCGCCAGGTCCAGCAGCCCGGGGTCGCCGAAGGAGTACCCCAGGCGCCCGCACAGCTCGGCACGGGCGTCGACAGAGGCGTCGGACGGGTCAGGTCCAGCCTCAGAGTCGGGAAACGACGTAGTCAACGGCATCACGGACGGTTCGGAGGTCGTTGAGGTCGTCGTCCTCGATGCGGAAGCCGACGCTCCGCTCCCCCAGCTCTTCCTCGAGGGCCTCGACGAGCTCGATGAGCGCCAGCGAGTCGGCGTGGAGGTCCTCGGCAAAGGCTGCGTCCTCGTCGATGGAGGACGTCTCGATCTCGAGGATCTCGGCAAGGTGCTCACGCACCAGCCCCAGTACCTCGTCACGGCTCACGGGACCGTGCTGGACGTGCGTCTCTGCGGGCACGGAACCAACTCCCCTCGGCCACCGCTGCGCGCCGTTCTGGCACACATGTTGCGCGGAGCATAACTGTCGGCGGGTCTCCGCCGTGCGACCCTCGCCGTGCGAGGGCCGGACCCGGTGAGTCAGTCGACCTCGATGGCCTGACGGCCGGCGTACCAGCCGCAGTTGCCGCACACGACGTGCGGGAGCTTGACGGCGTTGCAGCGCGGGCAGGTGCTGCGGGCAGCGGGCTTCAGCGTCCAGTTGGACGCCCGGCGGCTGCGGCCCTTGGCCTTGGAGGTGCGCTTCTTAGGTACTGCCATCGTGCTCTCGAATGATCAAGGGTCTCAGATAGGACCCGTGGACACTACCTACTCCGCGTCGCCAGTGTCGAAACGAAGGTCCGACAGTGCCGACCAACGGGGGTCTGGCGAGGCCTCGCCCTCCCCCTCGACGACGACCGGGTACTCCTCGGGCTCCGGACCGGTGCAGTCCTCGGCACAGAGCGGGGCCAGCGGCAGCGCCAGCACCACTGCGTCCCGCACCACCGGGCCCAGGTCGACGAAGTCGCCGTCCACCGGGAGCGTGTCGTCGCCCGTCGGGACGTCCTTGTAGACCTCGAGCACGTCGGCGACCACCTCGCCCGACGTCGGGCCCAGGCAGCGGCGGCACTCGCCCTGCCAGGGGAAGCTCACCGTGCCGGTGGCGGTGACGCCGTCCGACATCGACTCCAGCACCAGGTGGACGTGGCCCACCGAGTCGGCCGGGACGGTGGCGGTGATGACCGACGAGTCCTGCAGGCCGGTCTCGCCGAACGACAGGTCGAGGTCGACCTCCTGGCGGTTGCCGGGGCGACGGCGCAGCTCCGCGATGCCGATCTTGAGCTGCTGGTCGGACTTCCTGGTGGCCACGGCGACGCGTCCTGCCCGACGTTCAGACGTCCTGGTCGAAGACCGCCGGCACCGAGCCGGTCGGATCCTCGAGCTCGCCGAGCTCGGACTGCTCGAGCGACGGCGCCTGCAGCTTCTTGCGGCCGGCGGAGACGGTCTTGTGCACACGGACGAGCACGTTCTCGAAGCTGGCGAGCTTCTGGTCGCAGTAGTCCTCGGTCTCGAGGCGCATGCGGCGGGACTGGGCCTCGGCATCCTCGATGACCTGGCGGGCGCGGGCCTCGGCGGCCTTCACGACCTCGGTGCGCTGCACCATCTGGGCCACGCGGGAACGGGCGTCGGCGATGATCTCCTCGGCCTCGCGCTCGGTGCGGGCCTTGAACTCCTCGCGGTCCTTGAGGAGCCAGCGGGCGGAGCGCAGCTCGTCGGGGAGGATCGAGATGGCCTCCTCGACCAGGTCGAGGACCTCGTCGCGGTTGATGCGAACGGACGCCGACATCGGGATGCCGGGCGCGTTCTCGACGACCGAGAGCAGCTCGCGCAGGATCGCCTCGGAGGCCCGGCTGCGGGGTGCCGCAGACTCGGGCACCGTGCCCGGCTGGGTCTGGTCCGGGTCGCCGGCGAACTCGTCATAGCTCATTCGTTGGTACTCCTGTACTGCAAGAACTGGTGGGTCTGGTACGGGGCGGTCAGCCGATCCCGTACTGCTCCTTGAGGCTGGCCGCGACGGGCGGCGGCACCATGTTGGACACGTCGCCGCCGAACCGCGCGATCTCCCGAATGAGCCGGGAGGCGAGGAACGAGCTGCCCGAGGTCGACGGGATGAAGAGGGTGTCCACGCCGGACACCGACTTGTTCATCTGCGCCATCTGCAGCTCGGACTCGAAGTCCGACACGGCACGCAGGCCCTTGACGATGAAGTGGGCCCCGACCTCTTTGGCCAGGTCGACGACGAGCGACGAGAACATCGTCACCTCGACGTTGGGCAGGTGGGACAGCGAGTCCTCGATGAGCGACTGCCGTTCCTCGAGCGAGAAGAGCGTGTCGCCCTTCTGCGGGTTCCGCATGGCCGCGACAATCACCTTGTCGAACAGGCGTGAGGCAGTGCCCACGATCTCGAGGTGTCCGTTGTGGATGGGGTCGAACGACCCCGGGTACAGGACCACCGTCACTTGTCGACCTCCGCGGGGGTGCGGCCGGACCCGTCCCGGCCGTCGAAGCGCAACATCGTCACCACCGTACCGCCGTACCGTCGCGAACTGAGGACGCTGGCCCCGTCGGGCGCCGCCACCTCACGGTCGGACTCCACCACCGCGACCTCGCAGCGGACCTGTTCGAGCAGCTGCTCCCACTCGTCGAACTCGTAGGGCGGGTCGAGCAGCGCCACGTCCACCAGCTCCATCGAGGCCGCGTAGGACATGGCCTCCGCGGTCACGACCTGCGCGCCGTCGGCCAGGCCGCACGCCTCGAGGTTGGCGCGCACGGCGGCGACCGACGCCGGCGAACGGTCCACGAACACGACCGACTCGGCACCGCGGCTGAGGGCCTCGATCCCCAGCGCGCCCGTGCCGGCGAAGAGGTCGACGAACGTGGCGTCGGCCACGAGTCCGAGCGAACCGAGCGAGTTGAACAGCGCCTCCCGGACCCTCGACGAGGTTGGACGGACGTCGCGCCCCGCCGGCGCCTCCAGCCGTCGACCCTTGGCCGAGCCGGCCACCACTCGCATCACGCCCATGCCGGCACCCTAGGCAGGGCGTCAGTTCTTGAGCAGGAACTCGCGGTCCTCGTCGTCGACGGCGAGGGCCAGCTCGGCGGCCAGCGCCGGGTAGCGGTCCAGGCCCGTCCCGTCGCCCACCAGCTCGAGCGCCGCCTCGCGTGCCGTCTCGACCCACTTCCGGTCGCGGCGCAGCGACGCAAGGCGCAGGTCGTTCCGGCCCGTCTGCCGCTCCCCCATCACGGTGCCCTCGCCCCGCAGGTCCAGGTCGACCTCGGCCAGCTCGAACCCGTCGGTGGTCCGGACGAGCGCCTCGAGCCGGGCCTCGCCGTCGGGCGAGATCTCGTCCCGGGTCACCAGCACGCAGTGGCTGACCGCCGCACCACGGCCGACGCGGCCGCGCAGCTGGTGGAGCTGGGCGATGCCGAACCGGTCGGCGTCGAGCACGACCATCACCGTCGCGTCGGG
>CAJANQ010000035.1 GCA_903941145.1 uncultured Actinomycetes bacterium | reverse complement strand
TGGCGGGCCCGCTCGGCGATCCAGCGGGCGGCGAACGTCTTGCCCGAGCCCCACTCGCCGCGCAGGCACTTGAACACGCCACCGCCGGCGGAGGCGCGGGCCACCTCCTCGTCGATGGTGGGGCCGAAGCGGTCGAGCCCGACGGCCAGCAGGTCGAGGCCCCGGGCCGGCACGGTGCCGCGTCGCAGCGCGTCGATGACCTCGTCGCGTCGGGCCTTGCTGATGGGCGCGCTCATGACCCGCCTTCCAGGAACTGGGTGCGCAGGAGCGTCTCGTCGAGACGGACCTCCTGGGTGGTGCGGTCGACGGTGATGACGCCGTAGCCGTCGACGTTGAGGAGCCGCTCGAGCACCGAGACGAAGCCTGGCACTCGGTCGACAGGCATACCGGCCGCCTGGGCGAGCGCCGTGAAGCTTGCGGTGCCGCCCCTGGCGTCGAGCGCGCCGAGGGCGGCCCGGACCCGGTCGAGCTGCGGGTTCATCCGCTTGGCCGCCTCCAGCTGCAGCTGGAAGGCCTCGGAGGTGACGAGCTGCTCGGCCCACGGCGCCTCCGCACCCGATGGGGAGGGTGCGTCCGGCTGCTCTGTGGGCTCGGTGCCCCCGGGGGTGGTCTGGTCGTCGTCGAACAGCCCGGGCTGACTGGGTCCTGGCGTGGACTTCGAGCGTCGCTTCTTCGGTGCGGGGGCGACCGGGTCGGGGGCCACCGCCGCAGCAGCGAGGTCCCACCAGCCGGGGGGCGCGACCGACACGGGTTCCCACCCGGCCGGGGTGTCGACGCCCGGTGGACGGAAGACCGAGAGCGGGACCAGGCACTCCTCCGGGGTGGCTCCGCCGTGGTAGCCACCGTGCTTGGCCGAGTACCGCAGATCGTCCTGGGCGGGGGCGATCACGCCGGTGTCGCCACCGAGGAGGACGCGCGGTCCGCGGAGCAGCACCTCGTCGGCATCGGGTGCCCGGTCGGCGTCGCGCCAACGGTCGCCGCCCTCGCCGGTGCGTCGCGCCTCGCCCCGCCCGTCGAGCCCGACGCCGAGCACGTGGCCGTGGTCGGCGGTGACGACGACGAACCGGCCGGCGTCGGCGGCGGCGCGCAGCAGCGCCTGGAGCGGGCCGAGGTGCTCGATGGCGTACTCGCGGGTGAAGTCGCCGCGACTTAGCTCGTCGTCGATGGTGTTGACCACCGCAGCCACGAGCTGCGGACCGCTGGTGCTGAGGGCGAGGGCCACCTCTGCGGGCAGCGACTGGCCGATGCCGGTGACCAGGTGGGGGCGGTGGTGGAACAGCCGGGCTGTCGGGCCGGCCAGCGACCGCACCGCCGGATTGGCCTCGAAGTGGCGGCGCTCGTGGTCTGCGTTGCCGATGCTGAGCTCCCCGCAGAGCAGTGACGACCGGCTGACCTCGGTGACGGTGGGAAGGGCGGCCAGCCCGGCGGCGCGCCGGCCGGCCCGGCCGATCTCGGCGAACCCGAGCGACGGGAACTGGGCGACCAGCTCGAGGAAGGGCGCCAGCCCGCACCCGTCGAGCACGACGAGCAGTGCCCGCTCGGCGGCGGCCAGCGGCACGGCCACCTGCTCGAGGAGTGCCTCGACCGCCACCAACGACTCGCCGGGCACGTCGGTCGCGGTGCCGTGCCCGCTCCACTGGGCCAGGGCGGCAGCGAACCGCAGGTTGCCGGCCCGGCG
>CAJANQ010000034.1 GCA_903941145.1 uncultured Actinomycetes bacterium | reverse complement strand
GTACCCGGTGACGGTGGGCTATATGTACGTCCTGAAGCTGCACCACCTGGTGGACGACAAGATCCACGCCCGGTCCACCGGTCCGAACTCGATGATCACCCAGCAGCCGCTGGGCGGTAAGGCGCAGTTCGGTGGCCAGAGGTTCGGCGAGATGGAGGTATGGGCACTCGAGGCGTACGGCGCCGCCTACTGCCTCCAGGAGCTCCTGACCATCAAGTCCGACGACACCCTGGGCCGCGTCAAGGTCTACGAGGCGATCGTCAAGGGCGAGAACATCCCCGAGCCGGGCATCCCCGAGAGCTTCAAGGTGCTCATCAAGGAGATGCAGTCGCTGTGCCTGAACGTGGTCGTCTCCGACGACCGCGGCGAAGAGGTCAAGCTCCGCGACATGGACGATGAGTTCTACCGCACCGCCGAGGAACTGGGCATCGACCTGTCCCGTCCCGAGCGCGGATCCGATGAAGAAGACGCTCGCCGCCAGGCTGAGCGTCGCTGAGAGAGGACACCAACACCCTCATGCTCGACGTGAACGTCTTCGAGAACATCCCGGAGCCCGGCATCCCCGAGTCCTTCAAGGTGCTCATCAAGGAGATGCGGTCGCTCTGCCTGAACGTCCGCATCCTCAACGACGAGGGCGAGGAAGTCCGCCTCCGTGAGCTGGAAGAGGACTACTTCATGGCCGCAGAGGGGCTCGGCATCGACCTGAGCCGTCCTGAGCGGGGCACCGACGAGGACGACGCCCGCCGCCAGGCCGGCCGCTGAGCAACGTCCACCACTGAGCACGAGCACGAGAACGACGCAGGGAACACGGAACTGACATGAGCGACGTGAACAACTTCGGACAGCTGAAGATCGGGCTGGCCACGGCGGACGAGATCCGCACGTGGTCGAACGGCGAGGTCAAGAAGCCGGAGACGATCAACTACCGGACCCTCAAGCCCGAGAAGGACGGACTCTTCTGCGAGAAGATCTTCGGTCCGACGAAGGACTGGGAGTGCTACTGCGGCAAGTACAAGCGGGTGCGCTTCAAGGGCATCATCTGCGAGCGCTGTGGCGTCGAGGTCACGCGGTCCAAGGTCCGCCGCGACCGCATGGGCCACATCGAGCTCGCCGCTCCGGCCGTCCACATCTGGTACCTCCGCGGCACCCGTTCGTGGCTGGCCTACCTGCTCTCCGGCACCGAGGTGAAGGAAGAGCTCAAGGCCAAGCAGCTCGAGAAGGTCATCTACTTCGCCGCCAACCTGGTCACCTGGGTCGACGAGGACAAGCGTCACGCCGACATGACCTCGCTCGAGGCCGACTTCATCGGTGAGAAGGAAGCCATCGAGAAGGACCGCGAGCTGGCCCTGGCCCGCCGCATGGAGGAGCTCGAGGGAGAGCTCGAGTCCCTCGAGGCCGACGGCGCCAAGGAGTCCGAGCTCACCAACCGTCGCAAGGCGGCCGACAAGGACCTGGGCTTCATCCGTGAGGAGTTCGACTCCGAGCTCGACATGGTCACCCGGGCGTGGGACGAGTTCCGTGACCTGTACCCCCGTCAGATCATCGAGGACGAGCAGCTCTGGCGCGAGCTCCGCGACCGCTACGAGGACTACTTCGAGGGCGGCATGGGGGCCGAGGCCATCAAGCAGCTCATCGGCCGCATCGACCTGAAGGTCGAGGAGGAGAAGCTCCGCGCCGCCATCGACCCGCAGGAGGGCCAGAAGCCCCTGTCGGCCCAGCGCAAGCAGAAGGCCATCAAGCGGCTCAAGATCGTCGCCGCGTTCAACACCGAGGAGGACGGCCGGCCGGTCAACGACCCCCGCGCCATGATCCTCGACGTCGTGCCGGTCATCCCGCCGGACCTCCGTCCGATGGTGCAGCTCGACGGTGGCCGCTTCGCGACCTCCGACCTCAACGACCTGTACCGCCGCGTCATCAACCGGAACAACCGCCTCAAGCGGCTCCTGGACCTGGGCGCTCCGGAGATCATCGTCAACAACGAGAAGCGCATGCTGCAGGAGGCCGTCGACGCCCTGTTCGACAACGGTCGCCGCTCACGCGCGGTCAAGGGCCAAGGCAACCGTCCGCTGAAGTCGCTCAGCGACATGATCAAGGGCAAGAAGGGCCGTTTCCGGCAGAACCTGCTGGGCAAGCGCGTCGACTATTCGG
>CAJANQ010000033.1 GCA_903941145.1 uncultured Actinomycetes bacterium | reverse complement strand
TCGTCGAGGCCCAGGAGCTGCATGGTCCCCTCACGGGTGCCCTCGACCGCGCCGCGCTGCAGGCGGACCGGCACCCGCCGGGTGCGCGACGGACGCGGCGTCGCACCGACCGGCCGCAGCGAGCTCTCGCCGTCGGGCACGACCCCGCCGTCGGGCTCGTCGTCCGGCCCCTCGTCGGCGGGCCGGCCCTCGAGCTCGGCAAACGCGGTGCCGAGCGACCCGGCGACCGCGGAGGACAGGTCACCCACCGCCCGGGCGACGGCCCGGAGCGCGTCGAGCGCCACCTCGCGCACGGCTGCGGCCTCGTCCTCGGCCGCAGCAGCGCGGGCCGCGGCAGCCAGGTCAACCGGCGCTGCGCCATCACCTGCGTCCCCCTGGCTCTCCGCCGCGCGCAGGGCCTCGAGGCGCCGGTCGGCCAGGCGCCGGGCGTCGCCCAGGTCCTTGACCGCGCGGGCGCGGTCCTCCTCGGCCGCGTCGGCCCGGCGGCGTTCGGCGTCGAGCTGGGACTCGGCCTCCCGGCGGCGGTTCCGCTCACCGTCCAGCTCGGCGGTCGACTCTGACAGACGGGCATCGAGGTCGGCGGCCTCGTCGCGGGCCTCGGCCAGCGCTGCCTCCACCTGGGCCAGCCGCTCGACGGCACGATGGGCGTCGACCGACGCGGCATCCGCCTGGTCGATCTCGGCGCCGGCGGACAGGAGCGCGTCCAGCTCCTGCTCCCACCCGTCGGGCCGCTCCAGGAACAGCCAGGCGGCCGCGTCGGCGGCCGGGGCGCCGACCGACGGCTCGGACATGGGACCTGCGGCTGCCACGCGGTCGCGGAAGCCCTCGTCGGACTCGAGCGCCTCGAGCACGGCACGCAGGACGCGGGCGTTGACCCGGTCGAACCGGAGGAACGGGTGCAGGACCCGCGGCGGTGCCGGTGCCGTGCGGTCCGAGCCGTCTCGCCGGGCAACTGAGAACCCCACTTCGAGCATGGGCTGCAGCAGGGCGACCTTGGCGTCGATCGGAGTTGCCTGTCAGTCGGCGGCGGCAGTGCCGTCGGCGTCGTCGTCGGTCAGCTCGACGACGGCCGCACCGGGCCCGCACCAGCGGCACTCGACGGACTCGACGTCCTGGCTCAGGACCTCGGTCTCCTCGACGTCGAGGTCGCCGCCCACCGTGTAGTGGTGGAAGGCGCGGGTGCGACGGGTGGTCGTCACGTCGAAGCGGGTCAGGTTGCCGCAGGCGGTGCAGCGGTAGCGGGTGGGGGCCGGCTCGGTCACGGGCCGGATCGTACACCGGCTCCCTGTGACCCATTCCGGGGGTGCTTGACCCGGAACACGCGTTCGGCGAGCATCGGGCCATGTCGAACACCCGTTCTGCGCAGCTCAGCTTTGACGACCTGGGCCAGCCGCTGGTGTCGACCACCTTCGTGATCGTCGACCTCGAGACCACGGGCGGCTCCCCCGCCACCGACAGCATCACCGAGGTCGGGGCGGTCAAGGTCCGTGGCGGCGAGACCATCGGGACCTTCGGCACGCTCGTGAACCCCGGCCGGGCCATCCCGCCCACCATCACGCTCCTGACCGGCATCACCGAGTCGATGGTGGCCAAAGCGCCCCGCATCGAGACGGTGCTGCCGTCGTTGCTCGAGTTCATCGGCGACGCCGTCGTGGTGGGCCACAACGTGCGGTTCGACGTCGGCTTCCTGCAGGCGGCGCTCCACCGGGCCGGCCACGCACCACTCACCGGCCCCACGGTCGACACCGTGGCGCTCGCCCGACGGCTGGTCCGCGACCAGGTGCCCAACTGCAAGCTGGGCACGCTCGCGGAGCACCTGCGACTGTCGCACACGCCCAACCACCGGGCGCTCGACGACGCCATCACCACCGCCGAGCTGCTGCACCTGCTCATCGACCGGGCCGGCCGGCTCGGGGTCACCGGCCTCGACGACCTGCTGGCGCTCCCGACCATGGCGGGCCACCCGCAGGCCGACAAGCTCCGGCTCACCGCCCGGCTCCCCCGACAGCCCGGCGTGTACCTGTTCCGCACGGCGTCCGGCGACGTGCTGTACGTCGGCAAGGCCACCGACCTGCGCACCCGCGTGCGCTCGTACTTCTCGACCGACGACCGCAAGAAGGTCGGGCCCCTGCTCAAGCGCACCGAGCGCATCGACCACAAGGTGTGCTCGTCGGTGCTCGAGGCCGAGGTGCTCGAGGGCCGGCTGATCCGCCACCTCGACCCGCCGTACAACCAGGCCGGGACCCGTTGGCGGGCCTACCCGTACCTGAAGGTGCGCACGACCGGCTCCACCACCGGGCTCACGGTCACGCGGGACCTTCCCGAGGACGGTCCCGACGACGGCACCACGCTGCTCGGACCGTTCACGTCGTCGACCATGGTCCGCACCGCCGTCCAGGGGCTCGAGGCGGTACTGCCGCTCCGCCGACGACCCAAGGGCGGTTCGGCCACCACGTCGTCGCCCGAGGTCGCGGCAGCCGCGGCCTGCACCGCGCTCGCTGCACTCACCACGCAGCCGGAGCTGGCGCTGGTTCCGCTCACGCAGAAGATGACCGAGCTGGCCGAGCAGGAGCGCTTCGAGGACGCAGCCGGTGTGCGCGACCAGATGGTGGCGTTCACCGAGCTCCTCCGCGCCACCCGGCGACGCGAGCAGCTCCTACGGGTCGACCGGCTCGTGCTCACCATGCCGGACGGCGGGCGCGCCGAGGTCCGCCGCGGCGTCCTGTGGCGCACCTGGCGGGTCGACGACGGCGGCCTGGTCGACGTGGCGACCGACGTCGAGATGCGCCCCGACCTGCCCGAGCCCGACCAGCCCCTCCCCCGTGCCCTGGCCGACGAGCTGGCCACCACAGCGGCCTGGTTGGACCGGCACGGCGCCGACCTGCAGGTCGAGCACGTCGAGGGCTCGTGGGTGTCGGTCCTGCCGGCGCTGCCGGACTACCGGTCGGTGCGTAGCGCCAAGTACGACGTCGAGCGTGAACGGGCGGCGAACCGGCCGCCCAGGATCAGCCGGCGACTCGCCGGCTGACCGTCACCAGACGCTCGAGCGTCGCGGCGGCGCGGCCGTCGTCGACCGCTGCGGCGGCCCGGGCCACGCCGTCGGCCAGGTCGGTGGCCAGGTCGGCCACGACGAGTCCGGCGGCAGCGTTGAGCAGGACCATGTCGCGCACCGGACCGGGCTCACCGGCCAGGAGCGCACGGGCAGCCGCCGCGTTCTCGGCCGGACCGCCCACGGCCAGGTCGGCCAGCGTCGCAGTCGGGAGACCGGCGTCGCCGGGGCGCACCTCGAACTCGCGCAGCTCGCTGCCGCGCACCTCGACCACCCGGGTCGACGCTGTCGTGGTCAGCTCGTCGAGGCCGTCGGAGCCGTGGACGACCCAGGCGTGGACCATGTTGCGACGGGCCAGCACCTCGGGGACCAGCTCCATCAGCCGCGGGTCGGAGACACCGAGCACCTGACGACCGACGCCACCAGGGTGCGAGAGCGGGCCGAGCACGTTGAACACGGTGGGCACGCCCAGCTCCATCCGCACCGGTGCGACGTGGCGCATCGACGGGTGGAACGAGCGGGCGAAGGCGAACCCGACGCCGGCCTCGGCAACACACGCAGCCACGCCGGGGCCGTCGAGCTCAAGCTGCACGCCGAGCTCCTCGAGCAGGTCGAACGCCCCCGACGCCGAGGACGCCTTGCGGTTGCCGTGCTTGCACACCGTCGCCCCTGCCGCAGCGGCGACGAGCGAGGCCATGGTCGAGACGTTGAACGCGGCGCCACCGAGGACCGAGGACCCGCCGGTGCCGACGATGTCGACCGTTGCGGACGGGTCGGCCAGCTCGAGCGGGGCGGCTGCGGCCACCATGGACTCGACCAGGCCGACAACCTCGTCGGGGGTCTCGCCCTTCTGGCGCAGGGCGACGATGAACGCTGCGATCTGTGCCGGGGTGGCCTCGCCCTCGAGCACCAGGTCGAGCGCGCCACGGGTGACGTCGTGCGGAAGGGACTCCCCGGCCAGCAGCCGGCGGAGGACGCCGGGCCAGGCTCCGGCGTCGGCGAAGGCGCCCACTCGAGCGGCCTAGTTGACGGCGACGGAGGTGGACGCCATGGCCCGCTGGCGGCGGCGACGGCGGATGATCCGCTGACGCTCCCGCTCGGTGGCCCCGCCCCACACACCGTTGTGCTCACGGTTGGTGATGGCGTGCTCGAGGCAGTCCTCGCGGACCGGGCAGACGTCACAGACTGCCTTGGCCTCTTCTGCTTCTTCGTCCGTTGCGGGGTAGAAGATCAAAGGATCCAACCCCCGGCAGGCGGCCTCGTCGGCCCAGCTGCGCTCCATGGGGTTGTTTCTATCCGTGCGGCACGCCCATGTCCAAAGGAATGTTGGAGCACGGTCGCGACCGCGCTCCCACCCAGCGCTGCAGGACGGCGGGGACGACGGCGGGGTTCAGTCCCCCAGGTCGGCGCGCAGCTCGGCGACGGTGGACGGCGCCAGGTCCTCGCCGTGCTCGAGCTCGTAGGCCGGGTGGTCCAGCACGAGCTCCACGGGGCCGTCGCCGAACGCAGCGACCTGCTCGGGGGTCAGGTGGAACTGCACGTAGTGGACCGAGGCCGTGATCTCGTCACGGGTGAGCTGGGACTCGTGCTCGGCCTCCGGGGTGCAGCGCACCTCGTGGCCGCCGAACCGGAGGACGACCGCCCGCTCGATCCCGACGAGCCGCGGCAGCCACTCGCGCAGGTCCTCGTCGGAGGTGAGCTCGACGAACAGCGTGGCCGACAGCGAGCCCGGCTCGGGGATGAGCGGGTTGTAGACGCGCAGCTCTCCCTCGATGCCCTCGTCGGTGAAGATCTTCTCGACGCGGGCCATCTCCTGGATCTGGAAGCGGATGGTGTCGCGGTTCTCGAACAGGAGCGTCACGTGCGGGCCCAGGCCGACACGCCGCTTCTTCTTGAGCTCGATGATGCGGGCCCGGAACTCCTCACGCTCACGCTCGTAGGCGCGAAGGTCGGAGATGTCGGCGAGGGTCAGCTTGCGGTCGGCAGTGGCGTTCATCGGAGGCTCCGTCTCGTTCGGGGGGGGGGTGACAGGTTCTGGGAAGGGGTACTTCAGTCCTCGGGCAGGCCGTAGGCCCGGGCCACGAGGCTGAGCGGGTGGACGGGCTGGGTGCCCGTCTCGAGCACGATGCCGCCGTTGGCCAGCGAGCAGTCGCCGGCGACGGCCTCGGAGTCGGCCTTCTTGATGGCCTCGGCCATCTTCTGGGCCACGCCGCGGGCGATCTCGACGTTCGTCTCGCGCAGGCCCCAGGTGCCGTCGATGCCGGAGCACTCGGCCACCAGCGTGATCTTGGTGCCCGTCAGCTTCATGAGGTCACGGCTCTTGAGGCCGATGTTCTGGGCCCGCAGGTGGCACGGGGCGTGGTAGGTCGTGGTCTCTGGGACCGGGCCGGAGAACTCGCGGTCGAGGCCCTCGCCGCCAGCCTCCTTGTCGTCCTTGTGGACCTTCATGAGGTACTCGGCCGCGTCGTAGGTGTGCGCGGCGACCAGCTCGGCGTCGGGGCCGCCCACGTAGTCGACGTAGTCCTTCTTCAGGATGTAGCCGCACGTGGGCTGCGGGACGACGACCGCCGGGTCCTCGCCTCGGCCCCGCTGCGTGCGGATCCACTTGGCCAGGAGTGCGATGTTCTTCCGGGCGGACTTGGTGAAGCTCTCGACGTCGCCCTGGTGCAGGAGCGGCGCACCGCAGCACACCTGGCCCTCGGGGAGGTCGCAGGCGATGCCGTTGTGCTCGTAGACGCTGACGAGGTCTTTGCCGACCCGGGTGTCCTGGTACTCCACCAGGCAGGTCGGGAACACCGCGGCGGTGCCCTTCTTCTCGCCCCGGACCTGAGGGGTGCGCTTCTTGAACCAGGTCGAGAAGCGGACCTTCTGGTACGGCGGGAGGACACGCTCCTCGGCGATGCCGGCGGTCTTCTCCATCAGCTTTCGGGGGCCGGAGCCGGGCGTGTCGATCGCACGGTTGACGACCGGGGCGAGGGCCGAGCCCACCTTGCCCATCAGGTCGGTGTGGCCGAGCGCCTTGTCGGTCACCTTGTCCTTCAGGGACTTCTTGCGGGTGCGGAACAGCACCTGGTCGGCCCGCATCATCAGGCGGGGGAAGTCCAGGTTCCACTCGGACTGGCCCGGGATGTACGGGCAGTTCACGTAGCAGAGCTTGCACTGGAAGCACTCGTCGACGACCTGGTCCTGCTGCTCGGGCGTCATGAGCGCCGCGTCCTGCGACTCGTGCTCGTCGATGTACTCGAACAGCGTCGGGAACGACGTGCAGTACTTGAAGCACAGGCGACAGCCGTGGCAGAGGTCGTAGACCCGGGTGAGCTCCTCACGCAGGTCGGACTCGACGAAGTACTTCGGGTGGAACGGGTCGTAGGTCGTGGTCACGGCGCTGCTCCGGTGCGGGGGGGGAACTAAAGGGAATCGGGGGGTGTGAAGTACTGCGGCCGGACGGTGCCGGGCAGGGTCTCCCCTGCCCGGCACCCAGGCCGGACGTTGGTCAGGAGATGGACTCGAGGCCCTGTGCGAAGCGGCCGGCGTGCGACTTCTCGGCGCGTGCCAGCGTCTCGAGCCACTCAGCGACCTCGTCGAAGCCCTCGTCGCGGGCCGTCTTGGCGAAGCCCGGGTACATCTCGGTGTACTCGTAGGTCTCGCCGGCGATGGCCGACTTCAGGTTGTCCTCGGTCGGGCCGACGGGCTCGCCGGTCGCCGGGTCGCCCACGCCACCCTCGGCAAGGAAGTCGAAGTGGCCGAACGCGTGGCCGGTCTCACCCTCGGCGACGGAACGGAACAGCGCTGCGACGTCCGGGTAGCCCTCGACGTCGGCCTTCTGCGCGAAGTACAGGTAGCGACGGTTGGCCTGGCTCTCGCCGGCGAACGCCTCCTTGAGGTTCTCCTCGGTCTTCGTGCCCTTGATGTTCGGCATGTTGTCTCTCTTTGTGTCGGTCCCCAGCGGGGACATGTTGGTTGTCACGGCCCGGGCGTCGCCCAGGTCCACCGACCGGTCGCCCGGTCAGTCCTTGTCGGCGCAGGACCGGCAACGGCCCCGCACCACGAGCTCTGCGCCTGCCACCTCGAACCCGTCCGGGACGTCGTCGCCCAGGTCGGGGGCCACCTCGACGTGCAGGTCGCGGACCATGCCGCACGACTCGCACACCAGGTGGTGGTGGGGCTCCTCGACGTTGGGGTCGAAGCGGGCCGACCCGGTGCCGACCTCGAGGCGGCTGATCTCGCCCATCTCGGCGAGGTCGTTCAGCGTCTGGTACACGGTCCGCAGCGACACGGTCGGCATGCGGGCGACCACGGCGGAGTGCACGGACTCGGCGGTGGGGTGCGTGGGGTTGTCGTGCAGTGCGTCGAAGACGGCGACGCGCTGCGGCGTGATCTTCAGGCCCTGGGACCGGAACTGCTCCGTGAGCGCTGCGGGTGTCTTCACGGGTCCGAACCTACGCCGCCCGCCACCCAATCTGCAACCATTGTTAGAAATAAAACTCTGAAATTTCTGCTCGGAACGGGA
>CAJANQ010000032.1 GCA_903941145.1 uncultured Actinomycetes bacterium | reverse complement strand
GCGCGAACCAGTACGAGGCAGCCGACGCGTCAGGCTCGACCACGTACCGGTCGACCGGCCGGTACCCGCCGGGGTCGACCGTGACGGAGCGCTCCCTGACCTCGACCGTGGCGCCGAACGACCGCATCACAGCGGCCGTCATCTCCACGTAGGGGCGGCTGACCAGGTCGGTGGTGAGCTCCACCGCAAGCCCCTTGCGCATACATGGTCCCGAGAGCATCAGGCCGCTCAGGAACTGGCTGCTGACGTCCCCCGAGACGGCCACCGCGCCGCCGCCCAGGCCGCGGGAAGAGAGCTGGACGGGGAGACACCCCGGGTCGCCGAGGGGCTCGACCGTCGCCCCGAGCGTCTCGAGCGCGGCGAGGAGGTCGGCCATCGGCCGGCGTCGGAGGGGCTCGCCGCCGTCGAGCACGACGGTGGCGTCCGCGAGGCATGCCATCGGGGCGACGAACCGGGACGTGGTCCCGGACAGCCGAGCGTCGAGCAGTGCGCCCTCCACCGGAGGACGACCGTCCACGCCGTCGACCGTGAGCGTCCTGCCGTCGTCCGCCTCGGCGACACCGGCCCCGAGCACCCGGAGACAGCGCACCATCGCGTCGGTGTCGTCGGCCCGGAGGGTTCCGTTCAGGACCGACCGGCCGTCGGCGAGGGCCGCGGTCACGAGCGCACGGTTGGTGAGGCTCTTGGACCCGGGCGGGCACACCACGGCGTCCACCGGACCCGCGAACGGTGCCACCACCAGCGAGTCGGACAGGCTCATGCGAGCGGGTGCACCGACGCAGTGCGGCCCCGGGCCGCGAGTGCGTTGGACAGGTCCTCGGCGCGCCGTGCGTCCACCACCAGGATCAGGTTGCCGCGCCCGCCGCCGGCGCTGTGGGCAACCTCGATGTCGTAGACGTTGACGGACAGCTCCGACGCCAGCGTCGTGGCGGCAGCGAGCTCGCCGGGCTGGTCCGGGATCCGGACCCGCACCTCTGCCAGCTCGTCGGCCGGGGGGACGCCGTCCGGAAGGCTACGACGCGCCGCCTGGGCTGAGCGGAGCCGGGCGAGCAGCTCGTCGCGACGGCCGTCCGCGACAACGTCACGCATGTCCGTCAGCGA
Organism: uncultured Actinomycetes bacterium; assembly: GCA_903941145.1. Lineage (GTDB taxonomy): Bacteria > Actinomycetota > Acidimicrobiia > Acidimicrobiales > Microtrichaceae > CAJANQ01. The sequence continues at coordinate 4,648 of CAJANQ010000032.1, read as the reverse complement.
CGCAAGGAGTCCGTCGAGCACGTCGAGGATGGCGTCCCGGTTGTCGGCGCAGATGTCGAGCCAGATCCCCGGGTCGCCCGCCGCGATCCGGGTCATGTCGCGGAACCCGCCGGCCGCGAGCTGCAGCAGGGCGGCGTGCTCCTCGGCGCGGCCGGCCGCCAGCTCCATGAGCGTCGCCGCCGTCAGGTGCGGCACGTGCGACACGGTGGCGACCAGCCGGTCGTGGGCCTCAGGGTCCAGGGTCACGACCTCGGCGCCGAACGAGCGGACGACCGAGTGCACGAGCGCCTGGGCGTCGGGATCGGTGGTTGCAGTCGGCGTCAGGACCCACGTGGCGCCGTCGAACAGGTCAGCCCGGGCGCCGTCCACACCGAGTGCCTCCGAGCCGGCCATTGGATGGCCGCCCACAAAGCGCGGTGCGTCGACAGCCGCGACCACCGGGGCCTTCACGCTACCGACGTCAGTGACCACGCCGCCGCCGTCCAGGGCCGCCCGGACCAGCTCCGGTGCCGCTCCGACGGGCACGGCCACGAAGGTCAGCTCGGCGTCAGGGTCGGTCCCGACCGCATCGACCGCACCGAGCGCGAGAGCCTGCGCCGCGCACGAGTGGTCGGCGTCCGCACCGGTGACGTGCCAGCCGTGGGCTCGGAGTGCGAGGCCGACCGACCCACCGATCAGGCCGGTGCCGACGACGTTCGCGCGACGCGGGGACACCACGACCCCCGTCACTCGGGCAGGTCGTCGCGCAGTGACCGGGCCTGCTCGAGGTACACGTGGCGAAGCTCACCGCGGGCACGGTCGGACTCGACGTGCATCAACACCCTGACGCACATGGGCATCCCGCCCTCGATGTCGAGCTCGCGGGCGCACAGGAGCGGTACGTCGCCCAGGCCCATCTCTCGTGCGGCGACCGCCGGGAACCCGCTGTGCAGGTCGTCCGTGGCCGTGAACACCACCGAGATCAGGTCGTCGTGGTCCACGCCGTTGCGCTCGAGCATCTGGGCCAGGAGGGCGCGCACCCGCTCGGACATGTGCGACGTCTCGTCGACGTCCAACGTGGTCGCGCCCCGGAGCGCCCGCACTGCCATGGCGGCAGGTTAGCGGTCGGGATCTTCGCCGTCGGGGTCCACTTCCAGGACTGGCGCAGGATGCTCGGGATGCACGGCACGCTCGAGGGCGCGCACCTCGTCCTGCGTCAGCTCGCGCCACTCCCCCGGCGAGAGGTGGGTGTCGCGGATCGGACCGATACGGGTACGGACCAGACGGACCACGGGGTGGCCGACCGCGTCGCACATCCGCCGGACCTGCCGGTTGCGGCCCTCGTGGATGGTGATCTTGAGCACGTCGGGCGACACCAACGACACCTTGGCCGGCGACGTCGGGCCGTCCTCGAGCTCCACGCCCTCGCGCAGCTGCCGGACGGCGCCCCGACCGGGACGCCCCTCCACCTGGGCGACGTACTCCTTGTCCACGCCGAAGCTCGGGTGGGTGAGCCGGTGGGTCAGCTCGCCGTCGTTGGTGAGCAGCAGGAGCCCCTCGGTCTCGAGGTCAAGGCGGCCCACCGGGAACACCCTGGGCTCGGCGGGCACCACGTCGACCACCGTGGGGCGCCCGTGGGTGTCGGCTGCGGTGGTCACGACACCCGCAGCCTTGTTGAGCAGGTAGTAGACGAGACCCGGCGCGATACCGACCCGCACGCCGTCGACGTCCACCGCGTCCACCGCAGGGTCGACCCGGTCGCCAAGGGTGGCGACGACGCCGTTGATCGTGATGCGGCCCTCGTCGATCAGGTCCTCGCACACGCGCCGGCTGCCGATCCCGGCGCGTGCCAGCACCTTCTGGAGGCGTTCCCGGCCGCCGGGCCCGGCCACGCCGCCCGTGTCCCCGTCGATGCTCACCGGGTCAGTGGTCGCCGGGCTCGTCGACAAGGTCGTCGACGCCCAGCACCGGAGGTCCGTCGGGGTCCTCCGGCATGGAGGGCAGCGGCACCTCGGGCTCGACCCGGAGCCCCTGTTCCAGCAGCTCGACGACGTCGGCGCCCGGGATGAAGTCGCCGAGCGACGGCAGTTCCTCCAGCGAGTTGAGCCCGACCCGCTCCAGGAACTCTGCGGTGGTCCCGAACAGCGTGGCCTGGCCCGGACCGGCGTCACGGCCGATCTCGTCGATGTAGCCACGCTGCTGCAGCGTCCGCATCACACCGTCGACGTTCACGCCGCGGATGGCGGCCACCTGGGCCCTGGAGATGGGCTGCTTGTAGGCGACGATGGCGAGCGTCTCGAGCGCTGCGGCCGACAGACGGGCGCTCTGGCCGGACAGGACGAACCGCTCCACGTAGGGCGACAGGTCCTCGTGGCTCTGGAAGCGCCAGCCGCCTGCGACCTTCACCAGCCGGAACCCCCGGTGCTGCTCCTCGTACTCAGCCGCCAGCGCTTCGAGCGTGGCCTCGACCACGCCAGGGGAGAGCTCCACGAGCTGGGCGAGCAGCTGGGCGTCGGCCGGCTGGTCGGCGACCATCACGATCGCCTCGAGTGCGCGCCGGGCCTCGGTGCTGGCCTCGACAGGGCCCTCGGCCGCAGGTGCCGGCTCGGCCTCGGCCGAGGCATCCTCAGTCGGCCCGCTCTCCTCGGACATCAGCCGTCGTAGGCGTCGACCATGGCCAGCGCCTCCTCGCCGACGACGTCGCCGCCGGCCCACACGACCTCGATGTCCCCGAACGTGTTGGGCTGGTCCAGGTCGACCAGGCCCTGCTTGAAGAGCTCGAGGATGGCGAGGAAGTGGATGACCACCTCGAGCCGATCCACGAGCGACGAGGTGAGTGCCCGGAACGAGGTGCGGCCCAGTCGGGGCAGCTCTGTGCACAGGTCGGCGACGGTGTCGATGACGCTGGCCCGGATGGGCGCCACGTGGAACAGGTCGATGTGGGGCTCGGGCTTGGGCTCGACGGCCTTCAGGAACGCCAGACGCAGCTGCTCGCCCGTGACACCCTCGAGCAGGTCGGGGGCCAGGTCGATGAACCGCTCGTCGGGGCCGACCCGCCTGGCCACTCCCCGGCCTGCGTTGGCCTGGAGCTGCTCCAGCACACGGGCGGCGTCCTTGAACGTCTTGCACTCGAGGAGCTTGGCGAGCAGGAGGTCCCGCTCCTCCCAGAGCGACAGGTCCTCGTCGAGGTCGGCGTCGTCCGCTCCGGGCAGGAGCCGACGGGTCTTGAGCTCGACCAGCGTGGCGGCGATGAGCAGGAACTCCGTGGCGACGTCGAGGTCCAGCTCGTCCATCTTGGAGAGCTCGGCCAGGTAGGCGTCGACGATCTTGACGAGCGAGATCTCATACAGGTCGACCTGCTCACGGAGGATCAGGTGGAGCAGCAGGTCGAACGGCCCTTCGAACACTGGGGTCTGCACTGCGTACGACATGCAGTCGAGCGTAGTCGCGCCCGGACGGCACAGATCACACGGGTGTCATTTGACCGACGGCGACCCCGCTCCGGGCCCGGGAGGCCCTGAACGGTGCGGGATCCGGGCGGTCCGGGTCGGTAGTCTCCGGCCCCATGTCCCGCGTCCTCTCCGGCATCCAGCCCACTGGCGACCTGCACCTCGGCAACCTGCTCGGGGCCGTCCGCAACTGGGTCGAGGACCAGCACACCGACGACAGCTTCTACTGCGTCGTCGACCTGCACGCCCTGACGGTGCCCAAGGGCCCGGGCGAGCTCGCCGCTGCGTCCCTCGAGCTGGCCCAGTGCCTGATCGCGTCCGGCCTCGACCCCGAGGTGTGCACGCTGTTCGTGCAGAGCCACGTGCCGCAGCACGCCGAACTGGGTTGGATCATGCAGTGCGTGTGCGGGTTCGGGCAGCTCGAGCGGATGACCCAGTTCAAGGACAAGTCCGAGCGCCGCGACTTCGTCTCCGCCGCGCTCTTCACCTACCCGGCGCTTCAGGCCGCCGACATCCTGCTGTACGACGCCGACCGTGTCCCCGTGGGCGAGGACCAGCGCCAGCACATCGAGCTGACCCGGGACCTGGCCGAGCGCTTCAACCACCGGTACGGGGACACGTTCACCGTCCCCGAGGCGTCTATCCCCCGCGCCGGCGCCCGCGTCATGGACCTGCAGAACCCGACCGACAAGATGTCCAAGTCGGCCGACTCCCCCGCCGGCACCGTGCTGCTCACCGACCCGCCCGACGCGGTCATCAAGAAGTTCAAGCGGGCCGTCACCGACTCCGACGGCGTCGTGGCCTTCGACGTCGCCAACAAGCCGGGCGTCACCAACCTGCTGTCGATCCTGGGCGCGGCCACCGGCCGGGACCCGGAGGCCCTCGCAGGTGAGTACACGCAGTACGGGCCACTCAAGGCCGACACCGGCGAGGCCGTCGTCGCGCTGCTCGAGCCGCTCCAGATGCGCCTCGCCGAGCTCCGTCAGGACCCCGCCGAAACCTCACGCCTGCTGCGCGTGGGCGCCGACAAGGCCGGCGCCGTGGCCGAGTCCACGATGGAGCGGGTGCGCGCCGCCGTGGGCTTCCTCCCCCGCTGAGGTCCGCCCCCTCAGTCGGTCGGACCCGGCCGCCGGTCCTCCGGCAGCGAACGGTGGAGGCGCCATGCAGCGCGGCAGTCGGATACGGAGCCACCCGGGTGGGCGGCATGCCACGCGATCGAG
>CAJANQ010000031.1 GCA_903941145.1 uncultured Actinomycetes bacterium | reverse complement strand
GGCCGCCGCCTGGGCCGACCAGCTGTCGGGCGGCCTGGTCGACGCCGAGTCCGCCGGCTCTGCACCGGCCAACGCGATCCACCCGAACGTGGTGGCTGCCATGTCCGAGGTCGGCATCGACCTGTCCTCGGCGGCACCAGCACCATGGAGCGAGTCGATGCTCAACTCGGCCGACGTGGTCGTCACGATGGGGTGCGGCGACGCCTGCCCGATCGTGCCCGGCGTCCGATACCTCGACTGGGACGTCGAGGATCCACAAGGAGCTGACCTCGACACCGTCCGTGCGGTGCGCGACGACCTGCGGCAGCGGGTCGACACCCTCCTCGGCGAGCTCAACACGGCCCATGACTGATGGAGACAGGCTGAATATGCAACGCAGGACCTTTCTCGCCTCCCTCACCGCAGCCGGCGGTGCCGCAGTGCTCGGTTGCACCCCGCGGCCGAGCCCGGCGTACCCAGAACAGTCCGGTGCCCCGTTCGAGGGTGTCGGGCCATTCCCCTCCGGGGTCGGGTCCGCCGACCCCACCCCGTCGGCCGTGCTGCTGTGGACCCGAGCGCACCCCGAGCGCGACGCAGGCAACGGCATCCAGCTCCGGGTCGAGCTTGCGACCGACCCCGGGTTCGGCACGTCGACCGTCTGGGAGTCCACGGCCCTGGCGACGGCAGCCCGGGACCACTGCGTGACGGTGGACGCCACCGGTCTGCAGCCCGGCACCCGCTACTGGTACCGGTTCTCCTACGACGGCCAGACCAGCACCGTCGGGCGTACCCGGACCGCGCCACAGGGCGGCGTCGAGCACATGCGGATCGCTGCGTTCAGCTGCCAGCGGTGGACACAGGGCTGGTTCACGGCGCATGCCGACCTGGCTGCGCTGGCCGACGACCCGGCCACCGACGTCGACCTGGTCCTCAGCCTGGGCGACTACATCTACGACACCGGGTTCGCCGACAAGGTCTACGTGCCCGGCCGCGAGGACCCAGTCCAGGACGCGCTCACGCTCACCGATTTCCGGTCCAAGTACCGGCTGTACCGGTCCGACCCCAACCTCCAGGCCATGCACGCCGCGTACCCGGTAGTGAGCATCTTCGACAACCACGACGGCATGGACGACCCGTCGGACCCGCAGCGGGCTGGCGCCCTCGGGGCGTTCTTCGAGCACATGCCGGTGCGCACGGCCCGCCCGGGCCGCATCGACCGGTCGCTGCGATGGGGCAGCATGGCCGAGGTCTTCATGACCGACCAGCGGTCGTTCCGGGACCCGACGCTCAAGGAGGACGGCACGCTCGGCACGTCGGCGACCGCCCGGCCAGAGATCTTCGACCCGTCTCGCACCATGCTCGGCACGGAGCAGCGGGCCTGGCTGCTCGACGGGCTCGGCGGCAGCACCGCGAAGTGGAAGGTGGTGGGCAGCCAGCTGATGTTCGCCCCGTTCCGGAGCTTCGCCCGCCTGCCCGGCCAGCCGGTCAACGGCGGCGTGTTCTTCAACCTCACCCAGTGGGACGGCTACGCCGCCGAACGGGCAGCACTCCTAGGTCGGATTGCGGAGACCGGAGCCACCAACACGCTGGTGCTCTCCGGCGACAGCCACTTTTTCGCCGCGTCGCAGATGTCGCTCGACATCGACGACCCCAACAGCCTCCCGCTGCTGGTGGAGCTCAGCACTGGTTCGATGACGTCGAACAACGCGGACGAGAACAGCTACCCGACCGACGACTACACGTGGGACTGGGTTCGCAACGCCAACCCCAACACGCTGCGGTACCTGGAGACCGAACGCCACGGGTACGTGGTGGTCGACCTCACCCCGACAGAGATGACGGCCGAACTGCGGTCGCCGCGGACGGTGCTCGCTCCCACGTCGGCCGCCGAGGTGGTCGGCAGGTTCTCCTGCGCTTCCGGCACCCAGCGGCTCGAGTCGCTGCCACTGACGTGAGATCAAGGAGTTCCCGATGGACCTGACTCGACGCGACCTGTTCAAGGGTGCGGGCGCCCTTGGAGCGGGCCTTGCCCTGCCGGCTGCCGCTGCTGCGTGTGCCGCGCCGCCGCTGCCCAAGGGCCTGGCCGGGCCGTTCCGTCACGGCGTTGCGTCGGGCGACCCTGACACCGGTTCTGTCGTGCTGTGGACCAGGGTCGACGGTCTCGTCGGCGACGGCTCGACCGCCGTGAGCTGGGAGATGAGCACGACGCCCGACATGGCGACGGTCGTGCGGACCGGCACGACGGCCACCGGCGCGGACCGCGACGGCACCGTTCGGGTCGTTGCGACCGGGCTGCAGCCCGGCACCAGCTACTTCTACCGCTTCTCCACGACCGAGGGGACCAGCCCGGTGGGGAGGGCCCGGACCGCTCCGGAGGGACCTGCGTCGAACCTCCGGCTCGGCGTGGCGTCCTGCTCCAACTACGCGTTCGGCAACTTCTACCTCTACCGCTACCTCGCCGAGCGGTCCGACCTCGACGCGGTCATCCACCTGGGTGACTACATCTACGAGTACGCCACCGCAGGGGCCGGCGAGACGTACGGCGAGTTCCGCCAGCTCGACCCGCCCAACGAGTGCCGTTCGCTCTCGGACTACCGGCGCCGCTACGGGCACTACCGGCTGGACCCCGATCTTCAGGAGCTGCACCGCCAGCACACGATGATCCACATCTGGGACGACCACGAGTTCGCCGACGACCCGTTCGTCGGCGGCGCCTCCAACCACCAGCCCGAGGACGGCCCGTGGGAGGGCCGCAAGGCCGCGGCGCTGCAGGCCTACACCGAGTGGATGCCGAGCCGGATCGACGGCGACAAGATCTACCGGACCGTCGACTTCGGCGACCTGGCGCGGCTGGTGCTGGTCGACCGGCAGCGGAAGTTCCTGTTCCCCGGCAACGACGACGGTGACGCGTACCTGGACGCACCGCAGTTCGAGTGGCTCGAGGACCAGCTCCGGACCGCCGACACTTCGTGGTCCTTGCTGGGACAGGCATCGGTGTTCGGTTCGCGCACCCGCGACATGGTCCGCGGTGGCTGGGGGGCGGAGTCGCGCGAACGGGTCCACACTGCCGTGGACGCGTCGCCGTCCCGGTCCGACCTCGTCGTCCTGGGCGGCGACATCCACCGCGCCGTGGCCGCGGACCTGCCCCGCGTCCCTGGCGTCTACGACAAGTCCACCGGCGCCGGTTCAGCCGGCGTGGAGCTGGAGACGGGGTCGATCACCTCGAGCGGTGGCGACGAGTCGATCGAGTCGGACCAGGAGCACTGGAACCTGGGGTCCTACCGCACCTACCTGGTCCTCGACATCACGCACGAGCGCGTCCAGGCCGACTTCTGGGGGTTCCCCGACACGGCCAAGCTCCTCCAGTGGCGGGGCCCCCACGAGTGGCTGACCGGATGGACCACCCAGAAGGGTGCGAACCACCTGGTGTCGGTCCCTCGGGCGGTCACGCAGGGCTCCCGACCGCTGCCCGCCGCTCCCTGAACCACGGCGCCGTCGACAGCACCTCAGCCCGGCACGGGCGGCTGGTTCCACTCGATCCAGGCACCGCCAGTGCGGCCGTCGGACGCGGTGACCCGGGCCAACGCACGAGGGAACCGGGCCTCGCGGCCGTCCGGGTGGACCAGGAGCACCGGCGAGAACGCCAACGGCTCGTAGGTCAGGTCCAGACCGGCCGACTGCACGCGGGTGGACTCCGGCAGCCCTTCGCGTCCGGGTTCCACCTGCAGCACCACCGAGTCGGACTCCACGAACTCCGTGCTCCCAGGGTCGAGCCGGTACCCGACGCCCCAGTCGTGCCCCGGCACGAACCCGCCGGCGGTGTGCCAGCGGGTGCCGTCCTCCAACCGGCCGGCGGTCCAGCACCACGAGTTGGCCCACCAGTCTCGGGCCGCCCCCCACGAGTGGTCGCGCTGGCCCCAGCCGTCGAACGTGATGCGCTCCTCCCCCACCAGGATCTCGCCCTCGACCCGGCACGGGATCTCGTAGCGGGGCGTCACCGGCGGCCACAGGTAGGCGCCGCGGTCGGTATGGAAGTCGAGCTCGAACCCGAACGGCACCCGCTCGCCGCGAGGGTCGTGGTACATCTCGGCCGGGTCGTCGAGCGCCAGGGCGAACGACTCCAGGTTGAGCGAGAAGTGGTCGAGCGACGTCTCGACCGACTGGTCGGCCCACAGCCCGTCGTGGCGGACCTCCATCGACGACGACGAGGACGGCAGCGGCACCTCATGGTCGACCACGGTCACCAGCGGACGGTCAGGCCCCACCAGGCATGCCCAGTACCAGACCGACCCGAGGCCCGGGTTGAGGCCGAGCCGCACATAACCGCCGAGCGTCAGGTCCTCGTCGAAGAAGTCGAAGTAGTACGACTCGTTCCAGAGCTGGACCGACGGGTCCGGGGCGTGGCGGTGCTCGTCGGCGGCGTCAGGCGTGGGCATTCGACGAGTCTGCCACCGGGCCCTCGTCGTACTCTTCACCACCGCCGCCGAGGCCGTGCGCCGTCTTCTCCCAGTGGGACGGGTCCGTCACCAGCTGGATCGCGGCCCGCACCGCCGCGACCGACATGAGCACCCAGTAGAGCGGCGACAGCAGGCACGCCACCAGGAGGTCCGGACGCCGCGCGACACGCACGGTCACCAGCGAGACGTAGATCACCGCCAGGTTGCCGAACGCCCAGACAGCCAGCGCCAGGTGGTAGGCCGCCCCGGGATAGAGCGACTGCACAAAGGCGGCGTGCAGGGTCACCCAGACGAGCGACAGCGACCAGAACCACAGGTTGAGCACCGCGAGCAACGGGGTGCAGCCCACGAACAGCACCAGCTCGGCAAACCCGCTCCAGCCCAGGTCACGCACCACGGCGCGGGGCTTGCGCATGGCGACCAGGAAGGTCTGCAGGTAGCCCTTGTACCAACGGCTCCGCTGCTTGACCCAGTTCACGATGTCGGTGTTGGGCTCCTCCATCGTGACGGAGTCGACCAGCCCGACGGTGTAGCCGCGGCGCTGCAGCCGCAGACCCAGGTCGCAGTCCTCCGTCACGTTCCACGGGTCCCAGCCGCCCACCTCGCGCAGCGCCGAGGCGGAGAAGTGGTTGGAGGTGCCGCCCAGCGGCACTGGGGCACCCGAGTCGACCAGACCGGGCAGGTAGAGGTTGAACCAGGTGGTGTACTCGGCCGTGAACCACTTGGAGAGCAGGTTGGTGCTGCCGCCGTAGAACGAGAGCCGGGCCTGGAGGCACGCCACCTCCGGAGCAGACCGTCGGAACGCCACGACAGCCCGGCGCAGCTGGAGGGGCTCCGGGTGGTCCTCGGCGTCGTAGATCGTGACCAGCTCGCCCCGGGCGAACTGCAGGCCGTAGTCCAGCGCACGCGGCTTGGTGCGGGGCTCGCCCGCGGGGACCAGGAGGACCTCGACCGGAAGGTCGGTCTGGATCTCGATGGCGCGGGCGATCGTGACCTCGTCGTCCTCCTCGAGCAGGAGCTTCACGTCGAGCAGGTGCGACGGGTACTCCAGCCGGCTGAGGGAGCCGATCAGACCCCCGAGCACCTCGGGCTCGCCGTAGGCCGGCACCAGCACCGTGTAGACGGGGAGCAGATGCTCGGGCACGGCGCGCGCGTCCTCGTCCGACACGTGCACGGCCGGGTCGGCACGGAGGGAGCGCCGGACCAGTCGCAGCCGGTGCCAGATCGTGGCCACGTAGAGCAGCGTCAGGAGCGTCATGAGCGTGGCCCCGGCCACCTTGGGCACCACCACCAGACTGACGACCACCACCACGAGCAGGCCGATGAAGAACCGCTTCTGCCCCCTCGTCAGACCCGTCGACGCGGTCATGCCGGGCTCGGCGGCCTCGACCTTCTCGAGCGCCTGTTCCAGCGTGGCGACAGCGACCTCGGGGTCGACGTAGCGGACCTTCATCGTCCCGGCTCCTGGGGCTTGGGCAGCTGGGCCGACCGCTCCGACGCAGAGGCGACGACGCGGCGGGCGAACGTCACTAGGAACGTGCGCAGCTCGACGTCACGGGCCGTCACCGCGGAGCCAATGCGGCCACGCACGAGCTCGTCGGCCTTGAGGGCGAAGTCGGCGGCTGCGTCCGGCGTGACCTCGGGCGCGATGACCTTGGCGCCCTTGGAGTCGTTGAGCAGCAGGACGACACGCTCGTAGCGCACACCCGCCGGCGCCCGCACGGCCCACACCCAGTAGACGGTCGTCCACCGGAGACCCGTGGAGGGTTCCTTCCAGTTCAGGACGGTGCCGACGACTCCGTTGCCCAGGTCGACGCTACGGACCTCGGCCATGTCGTAGCCGTGGAACCGGTAGCAGGCCTCCAGGCCGAAGTCGCTGAACGTCTGGACGTTCGACGTGGACACCACGTCGGCCAGCACCGGCACGTCGCTGTAGAGGTCGGGCTGGCCGGGGCCGTTGAACGACCAGCGCAGCCAGGTCGAGTCCTCGCCGAAGAACCGCTGGCCGGCGTCGATGGTTGCCACGGGCCGCGCCCGGTAGCCCGGCGGCCGAGAGGCCACCTGGGCGAACGTCCCCAGACGGGGCGAGCCGATGGCAGAGGCGATCGGGTCGTAGTTGGAGAGACGGGAGTCGAGCAGCCCGCACACCGCGGCGAGCACCACCACCACGACGGTGGCCCGACGGGCGTCGGGCACGGCCTTGAGCACCGACTCGGAGCGTGACCGGCCGCCGGTGGAGGGCAGGTCCAGACCGAACCGGTGCACGTTCAGGACCATGACCAGGACGCCGAACGCGAAGGTGAACATCCCGATCATCGGGTGCAGCACCTCGATCGACGCCGTGCGGCCGGCGGTCCTGCCCACACCCAGGATCAGCAGGATCCTGAACACGTTCAACGCCCACACGAAGAGTGCACCCACGAGCAGCCAGCGGAACTTGGCTGCCTTGGGGCCCCGCAGCACCACGGCGACCGCCGAGGCGACCAGCAGGAACCCGACCAGGCTGTTGGCGCCCGAGCAGGCCGAGGCGACCTGCACCCGGAACGCCTCCTTGCCGGTGCCGATGGCGAACGTGATGCCGTCGCCGTTGACCGGCGTGGCCAGCGGGACGATGCCGACCGCCACCCTGACCGCAGCGGCGGTGAGCTTGCTGAGCGGGTCCAGCAGCATGGTGACGCCGAACCGCGCTGGTACCGGCCAGGCGAGGAACAGCCAGAACACCGCCACCTTGGTGCGCCAGAGCATCCGGATCCCGAAGAGGAGCGCCACCACGCCGGCCACGAACAGCGGCAGCACCAGCAGGTCGATCCGCCAGAGCCAGAACATGGTCGACATCCGGGCCGGCAGCAGCGCCATCGACACCACCGGCACCGCCAGCAGGGGGACGGCGGCGATCCGGTCCAGGTGGCGGTCGTGGATCTCTGGCTCGTCAGGCCTGGGGCGCGACAGGACGAGCGCCAGACCCATCGCGACGAACGGCACCAGGCCCAGGTAGGCGAGCGGGGTGTCCACGGTCGTACCCCGGAGGAGGGACCAGAACGACGCGTGGAACGCGACGCAGACCGCGAGCAGACCGACCACCACCCGGCGACGGAGGATCCGTTCAGGGGCACGGGTCGGCCGTTCGGACGCGACCTCCAGGCCGGACGGGTCCGGCAGCGCCGGGTCGGCGGTCAGGCTCACTTGGAAGCCGGCTCCTGGCGACG